>NZ_WIVR01000014.1:0-90909 GCF_009600525.1 Pseudomonas sp. FSL R10-1350 | reverse complement strand
CATATTAACCAGCACCGTCGGGCCGCTGATCCAGCCCACCGCTAACACCAAGGACAGTACCGCAGACGCCCGCTGCGTTGGGTCGGGCGTGCTGCGGTACTGTCCTTGGTGTTAGCGGTGGGCTGGATCAGCGGCCCGACGGTGCTGGTTAATATGCAGTCCGACTACCGCACCGGTGCAGGAGAAATCCGCACAGTCCAGCTCGATGACGGCAGCTCGGTGGAGCTGGATGCGTCGAGCGCCATCCGTATCGACTATGACACTTACGAGCGGCGAATCAGCTTGCTGGCGGGCTCGGCAGTGTTTGACGTAGCGCCGATGGGCGAGGCAGAAGTCCGGCCCTTTGTGGTGCAAAGCGCAGGCGGGCAAACCAAAGCCTTGGGCACACAATTTGTTGTCGGGCGCCAAAGCAGCGACCAGGCCTGGGTCGGGGTGTTGCAACACAGCGTCGCTGTGAGCCTGCAAAGCCCGCCGGTTCAAGGCGCGGCCCGACAAACCCTGCAAGAGGGGCAAAGTGCGCGGTACAGCGCGCAGTTGGGTGTGCAGCCTTTGCCGGGCTTTGACTTGAGTGCGGCCACCAGTTGGCGTCGCGGCGTGCTGATTTTTGATCGCCAGCCGTTGGGTCAGGTGATCGAACAACTCAACCGCTATCGCCCCGGGCAAATCGTTTTGGCCAACCGTGCCTTGGCCGATCGGCAAGTCAGCGGCGTCTTCCGCCTCGAAATGCTCGACAGCGCCTTGCACACCCTCACCCAGGAACTGCACGTCAAACGTGTGGAACTGGCAGGCGTCAGCCTGATTTATTAAACCGACCCCTGTAGGAGCGAGCTTGCCTCGCGATCTTTTGACCTTCAAAGATCGCGAGGCAAGCTCGCTCCTACGAGGGTTTCATCAGCCAAATCCGGCTTCTGAAAATTATTCGCAAAAACCTTTACTGACTTTTCCCCGCCCGTTCGTCTTGCTATTGAGATTCATTCTCATAACAAGGCACGCAAGCCTGGGGATAACAAAAAATGGTCGTTAGTCAGCGCAAAGGGAAGCAGCCCGCAAGCCGGTTGGCCTTTGCTGTACATGTGGGAATATTGGCCGTATTAGCGGCGCACGCACCGGTGCACGCCGTTGAAAAAGTCAGCAGCGCCATTGCGCAAGAATTCATCGCCTTTCACATCCCGGCGCAGCCGCTGGATAAAGCGGTGCTGGTGTTTGCCGAGCAAGCCGGTTTGCAGGTGCTGTTTGACAGCCAGATGCTGCGTGGCCTCACTTCGCAGCCCCTTAACGGTGACTTCGGTGTGCAAGAAGGCCTGGCGCGCCTGCTGGGCAGCAACCCGGTGGAATACCGCTTTACGGGTGAACGCCAAGTGACCCTGACCCGTGTGAGCGGTGAGGCCAAAGGTGCGCTGGCGCTGGGCACCACCTCGGTGACCGCCAGTGAGAACGGCAACGGCGCAGACTGGGTGTACCAAACGCCCCAAGCGGTGTCGGTGATTACCCGCGAGCAAATCAACAAGCGTGCCCCGCGCCATGCCGCCGACATGCTCGAAGAAACCCCCGGCGTGTACACGGCTGTCGACCAGCGTGACCCAGGTTTGTCGATCAATATTCGTGGGATTCAGGACTATGGCCGGGTCAACATGAACGTTGACGGCATGCGCCAGAACTTCAACGTCAACGGCCACCAGCACCGCAATGGCGTGATGTTGATCGACCCGGAAATGGTCTCCAGCATCGAAATCGACAAAGGCTCGCAGTCCACCCTGGGCGGTGCCGGCGTTATCGGGGGGATCGCCACATTCAGAACCCTCGAAGCCAGTGACTTCCTGAAAGACGGCAAAGAATACGGCGGGCGCATTCGTGCGGGCAGCGGTATCGGCAACATGGGCAACGGCACCTATTTCAACGGTGGCGGGGTGTTCGCGTTTGGCAACGATATCGGTGATGCCTTGTTTGCCGTGAGCGAGCGGCACTTCGGCAACTACCGCAGCGGACGGCAGCATGCGGGCAATTTAGGGTCTCAAATGCGGCTCAAGGATGTACGCCCCGAAGCCTGGAAAAGCTGGCTGAAAAGTGAAGTCGGTGACGCAGGCAGCGTGACCCGCTCGCAAATGGCCAAGTTCGGTCTCAACCTGCCGAACGACCAGCGTGTGCAGTTGAGTTACCTGAACACCGACAGCGACAGCAATGATGCCTGGACCTACCTCAAGGCTGATCAGTCGGGTTATGACTATGTTCGGCACAGCAAAAACAACCTGAGCACCGCCAACTACGCCATTGACTACAGCTGGAACCCGGACAACGAACTGATCGATCTGAAGGCCAAGCTGTATTACGTCGACACGCAACTGGACCGTGCCAATGCTCGGCATAACGCCACGGCAGACAACGCCTTTGGTGCTTATAAAGACCGTTTCCAGACGGAGACCTGGGGCGGGTTGGTGCAAAACACCTCACTGTTCAACTTCGACACCTATGGTCAGTTGAGTGTGAATTACGGCCTGGAGATGTATCAGGACACATTCACGCCGCGCACCAACAAAGTGGCCGCCGTCAACGAACAGTCGCTACCTTATGTAGAGGGCGCGAACCCCTCTGGCAAGCGAACTATGGCCAGTCTGTTCAGTAATCTGGAGTATGACTACAACGGTTGGTTGAACCTGAGCGGTGGTTTGCGCTATGACCGCTATCGCCTGGAAGGTAAAACAGGCATGACGCTTTTCGAACGACAAATCATTCGTTATGAAAATGGTGTGCCGGTGGTCAATCTCGACCCAGGTAAGCGCGTCGAAAAGATGTACGACGTGGACAATGAGAGCGGTCATTTTTCGCCGACCTTTGGCATCGCCATCAAGCCCGGTGTGGACTGGCTGCAACTGTATTCTCATGTCGGTAAAGGCTGGCGCCCACCGGCAGTGACGGAGGTGTTCATGACAGGGCGCCCCCATGCGGGCGAAGCACCTGAGCGGGTATTCCCAAATCCTTTCCTCAAGGCTGAAGAGTCGAAAGACTGGGAGGTGGGTTTCAATATCTTCAAAGAGTCGCTGTTCTTCGATAATGACCGGCTCGGGATGAAGGTGTCGTACTTCGATAACCGAATCAAGAATTTCTCGTTTATGCAGTACGGTATTAGCCTGCCGGAGGCCGCGACGAGTAATTTTGGTGACTTGGCGTACGTTAATAATCTGAGTGATACACGTTTTCGAGGTGTTGAATATCAACTTAATTACGACATGGGGCGGGCTTATACAAACTTGAGTTATACCCATATGATCGGCAGTAATGACTTTTGTTCCAAGCGCTATTACATGGGTGGAGCGAAAACAACAGGGAAAACACTCAAAAGTTATATAGAGCGCTATGTACGTCCGGATGGAAAAATAGGCATTCGTCCTGTCAGCGAAAAAGAGTGGCTGGATGATGATGTGAAAAATAACGCGGTTGATTGTGGCGGGATAATGGGCAATGCGACGTACATGCCTGCGGATCGAGGCTCATTAACCATTGGTGCGCGCTTCCTGGAGCGGCGTTTGGATACAGGCGTTCGCCTGCGCTACAGCCCTGGCAACGGCAGAGATCTTAATGCGCATAACTATAAGTCCATCGAACAGGCCATGTGGCCTAAATACAGTGTCTATGATCTGTATGCCAGTTACTGGATGACTGACGATTTTAATATTTCGTTGGTGATGGAAAACGCTACGGACGAAGCCTACTTTGTTGCTATGGGTGATGTTAATAACTTGAGTCTGGCGCGCGGGCGGACACTGAGCGGTATGCTCGAATATAAGTTTTAAGTAGAAAACGTATTCCTTATTAAAGAATTTGCCCATGTCGGGTAAATGCACACGTTCGTGTGCGCTCACTAAAACTGTCCAAGGAAAAGGTTAAGAGATGGCTATTTCAATTACCTACAACTCTGCATTTGGTGATATTTCCATTCAGGACGTGCTCAGCGTCTGGTCCACTGGTTTCAAAACGGCCGGCCATGGCACGGGCAATACAGGTGGATTTAACACGGGCACGGGTCAGTATGATGGCGAGCAATATGCGACCCACGGTGCCAATGGATCTCAGTATGCCTACATCGCCGGAAGCGATACGACTGATGGCTTGCATTATGTGTATAACCCGCTTGTTTCACCGGGTGACAACATGAATCACTACCTGTGGGGTGAGTTGGACAGCGTACAACTGGGCACGGATTTGAACGGCGGCAGTGGTAGCCCATTCACACTTGATGATTACTTTGTCTCCTTCAACGGCCTCGACCTGTCCGCCGCCAGCGATGCTGGCCGTGCAGGCAACGCTGTTCAGGACGTGATCTACGGCCTGATGCGCGGCAATGTGGCAGGCCTGGAAGGCGTGCTCAACACCCTGCTGAGCGAGTTCAATCTGAGCACCGATTCGACCTTCGACCAACTGGCGGCTGCCGGTCTGGCGCACGCCGACACCGCGTTTGCGGCTGATATCGGCCTGGTCGGTGTGCAAGACGCTGCCCAAGACTGGGCGCTGGCGGCTTAACACGCTCTCTCAGCCTTGAACCCAATCCTGTGGGAGCGGGCTTGCTCGCGATGACCTCGCTGGCGAGTCAGCTCCCGCAGTTTGATCGGTGATTTTTCCACGGAACTCTCTTCATGACCCGGCCCAAAGCCCACGTCGCCAACGAGATGCTGGCTGCCTTGACGGCCTACAAACGTGCTTTTTTCAACATTGGCCTGTTCTCGGCCGTGATCAATTTACTGATGCTGGCCCCCGCGCTGTACATGTTGCAGGTGTACGACCGGGTGTTGGCCTCGGGCAATGAAATGACCCTGTTGATGCTGACGCTGATGATCCTCGGCCTGTTTGGCCTGATGGGCGCGTTGGAATGGGTGCGCAGCCAGGTGGTGATCCGCCTCGGCACGCAAATGGACATGCGCTTGAATCAGCGGGTCTATGACGCTGCCTTTGAGGCGCAATTAAGCACCGGTAGCCCGGCGGCCGGGCAGGCGCTGAATGACCTGACCAGCCTGCGCCAGTTCGCGACCGGCAATGCGTTGTTCGCGTTTTTCGATGCGCCGTGGTTTCCGGTGTACCTGTGGGTGATCTTTATGTTCAGCCCGTGGTTGGGGCTGCTGGCCCTCGGTGGTGCGGTGCTGCTGATGCTGCTGGCGTGGCTTAATCAGCGGCTGTCGCAGGGGCCGCTCAAGGCCGCCAGCGAGTTATCGGTTGAAGCCACCCAGCAGGCCAGCGCGCATTTGCGCAATGCCGAAGCGATTGAGGCGATGGGCATGCTCGCGACCTTGCGCGGCCATTGGCTGGCGCAGCACACGGCATTTTTGGCGCAGCAGAACCTGGCCAGTGAAAAAACCGCCAGTGTCGGTGCCTGGTCCAAAGGCGTACGTCTGGCCTTGCAATCACTGGTGCTGGGGCTGGGCGCATTGCTGGCGGTGCAAGGGCAAATTACCGCCGGGATGATGATCGCCGGATCCATTTTGATGGGCCGGGTGCTGAGCCCTATCGATCAGTTGATTGGTGTGTGGAAGCAATGGACTTCAGCGCGCCTAGCCTATCAACGCCTCGAATCACTCTTGCAGGCGCATCCGGCCCGCCCGCCGCGCATGGCGCTGCCCGTTCCACGGGGCGAACTGGCGGTTGAGCAACTCAGCGCCAGCGCACCCGGAACGCGGCGTGCCACGTTGAGCAACCTGAGTTTTACCTTGCCCGCCGGGCAGGTGCTCGGTGTGATCGGCCCGTCAGGCTGCGGCAAGTCGACCTTGGCCCGCTTGCTGGTTGGGGTCTGGCAGCCGCTGGCTGGCAAGGTTCGGCTGGATGGCGCGCAACTGTCGCAATGGGACAAACAGCAACTCGGCCCGCATCTGGGGTATTTGCCTCAGGACATTCAGTTGTTTGCCGGAACCATCGCGCAAAACATCGCCCGCTTTGCTCAAGTTGATGCCGACAAGGTGTTGGCGGCGGCGCAGATGGCAGGTGTGCATTCACTGATTTTGCAAATGCCCGAAGGCTACGACACCCGCCTGGGCGACGGCGGCGCCGGGTTGTCGGGCGGGCAGAAGCAGCGCATCGGCCTGGCCCGTGCTTTGTACGGCTTGCCCGCGCTGATCGTGCTCGATGAGCCCAACGCCAACCTTGATGAAGCCGGGGAGCAAGCCTTGCTACAGGCCATTGCCCAACTCAAACAGCTCAAGCGCACGCTGATCCTGATCACCCACAAACCCAACGTACTGACCCTCACAGATCAACTGTTGATCTTGCGTGAAGGTCAGTTACAAGCCTTTGGCCCCACCGCCAAGGTGCTCGCCGCGCCCAAGCCCGCAGCGCCCAAACCGGCCATGAATGTGAGCTACCGACTTGGCACCGTAGAGGCGAACAAAGCATGAGTGCCGCAAACGCCAAACCGCCCTATGAGGGTAACGTGCTGCAACTGGACGATCGCCGCCATGCGCGCCTGGGTTGGCTGCTGATGCTCGGCGGGTTTCTCGGGTTTCTCGCCTGGGCTGCTTTGGCGCCACTGGACAAAGGTGTCGCGGTGTCGGGCAAGGTCATGGTCTCGGGCAATCGCAAAGTGGTGCAGCATCCCAGTGGCGGGATTGTTGAGCGCATCGACGTGCGTGATGGCGACCGTGTGCAAGCGGGGCAAGTACTGATCCGGCTCAAGGAAACGCCGTTGTTGGGCCAGGCGCAGTCGCTGCGCAGCCAGTTTTATGGATCGTTGGCCAGCGAGGCCCGGCTCAATGCCGAGGTTGAGGGCGCTGCGAGTGTGAGTTTTCCTGCTGAGCTGATGGCGCTGCATCACGAGTCCGAAGTGGCGTCGAACCAGGCATTGCAACAGCAGTTGTTCGCCAGCCGGCGTCAGGCGTTGCTGCTCGATCAGCAAGGCATCGGCGAAAGCATCGCCGGGGCTGAGGCGCAATTGCGCGGGGTGCGTGACTCGCAAGCCAATAAAGTGCTGCAACGCACGGCATTGGACGAGCAACTGCAAGGCCTTCGCGAATTGGCCCGTGAGGGCTACATCCCGCGTAATCGACTGCTGGACAGCGAGCGGGTGTACGCCCAAGTGCTGGGCTCGATCAGCGAAGACTATGGCCGCATCGGGCAACTCCAGCGTCAGGTGCAGGAGATGCGCCTGAAAATTCGACAACTGAGCGAGGAATATCAGAAAGAAGTCCGTACGCAATTGGCGGACACCCGCATACGCAGCGAAGACTTACGCAACCGCTTGGCGTCGGCCGAGTTTGAACTGGCCAACAGCCAGTTACGCGCGCCGGTGGCGGGGATTGTGGTCGGGCTCGATGTGTTTACCGAGGGCGGGGTGATCCGGCCGGGCCAGGCCCTGATGGAAATCGTCCCGCAGGGCGAGCCATTACTGGTCGAGGCGCGGGTGCCTGTGGAACTGGCCGACAAGGTTCACGCCGGGTTACCGGTGCAACTGATGTTTTCGGCCTTTAGCCAAAGCACCACGCCACGGGTGGCGGGCGAGGTGACGCTGGTGTCGGCAGACCGTCAGGTCGATGAACGTACCGATGAGCCTTATTACACGCTGCGGGCGCAGGTCAGTGCCGAGGGCATGGCGCAACTGGCCGGTTTGCAGATTCGCCCCGGCATGCCGGTCGAGGCCTTTGTGCGCACCGGCGAGCGCTCGATGCTCAATTACCTGTTCAAACCCTTACTGGACCGCACGCACATGGCGTTGGTGGAGGAATGAGTGTGCGTCGATTGTGCAGCGGGGTGTTGATGCTGGGCGCGGTGTTGGCCAGCCCGGTACAGGCATTGGGTTTGCTTGAGGCGTATGACTTGGCGGTGCGCAACGATCCGACCTTTCAGGCGGCGATAGAAGAGCGCGCCGCGGGCCAGGAAAATCGGGCCCTCGGGCGTTCAGCCCTGTTGCCGACCCTGGCGTGGAATTACAGCAATTCGCGCAATGAGTCTGAAGTCACGCAATCGCACACAAAGACCGACCGCGATTACCGCAGCTATGCGGCGACGTTGACCCTGCAGCAACCGCTGCTGGACTACGAGGCCTATGCACGCTTTAAACAAGGCGCGGCGCAGGCCTTGCTGGCCGACGAGCGTTTTCGCAGTAAAAGCCAGTATTTGGCGGTGCGGGTTTTAAGTGCGTATAGCCAGGCCTTGTTGGCACAGGAGCGGATTGAGCTGAGCCGGGCGCAGAAACGGGCGTACAGCGAGCGCTTGCAACTCAACCAACGGCTGTTAAAAGGCGGCGAGGGAACTCGCACCGATGTGCTGGAAACCCAGGCACGCCTGAGCCTGGCGGTCGCCCAGGAAATCGAAGCCCAAGACACGCTGGATGCCGCCTTGCACGAACTGGAGGCCATGCTCGGTGAGCCGTTGCAGGTGGAGCAGCTTGACCCGTTATTGCCACACTTCAGCATTCAGCCACTGGAGCCGCAGCGCTTTGAAAGCTGGCGCGAACTGGCCCTGGCCAATAACCCGGACCTGGCGTCGCAACAGCACGCCCTGACGTCGGCCGAGTACGAAGTGGAACGCAAGCGGGCCGGGCATTTGCCCAAGCTCAGTGTGTACGCGAGCAGTCGGCAAACCAGTTCGGACTCTGAGAGCACCTACCACCAAAAGTACGACACCAACAGCGTCGGCATCCAGCTCAGCGTGCCGTTGTTTGCCGGGGGCTCGGTGTCGGCATCGACACGCCAGGCGGCGCGGCAACTGTCGCAGGCGCAGTACGAACTGGACGCGCAAACAGCCGCGACATTGGTGGACTTGCGCAAGCAATACAACCTCAACAGCAGCGCGGCGGCCAAGGTGCGGGCCTACGAAATGGCCGTGCAGTCAGCCAGTGCGTTGGTCAATGCAACGCGCAAAAGCGTGAGTGGCGGGGAGCGGGTCAATCTGGATGTACTGGATGCCGAGCAGCAACTGTATAGCGCAAAACGGGATTTGGCCGAGGCAAAGTACGCGTATTTACTGGCGCGGGTGCAACTCAAGTACTACGCGGGCTTATTGAATGACGCGGATTTACTGCAGGTGGCGGGGTATTTTCACGTTCAGAAACCGTAGCGCGCCCATCGCGGGCAAGCCCGCTCCCACAGGGGGTCAACTTGTGGGAGCGGGCTTGCTCGCGATCAGGCTTTAGCGACGAACCAGCAACACGCCCGATTCCATGTGGTGAGTCCACGGGAATTGGTCAAACACGGCGCAACGCTCGATACGGTGCGTGTCGTGCAGTTGGGCGATGTTTTCGGCCAGGGTCAACGGGTTGCACGAGATGTACAGGATGTTGTCGAAGCGGCGGGTCAGTTCGCAGGTGTCCGGGTCCATGCCCGCGCGCGGCGGGTCGACGAAGACGCTGCCGAATTCGTAGCTTTTCAGGTCAATGCCCTGCAAGCGGCGGAACGGGCGGACTTCGTTGAGGGCTTCGGTGAGTTCTTCTGCCGACAAACGCACCAGCTTGACGTTATCCACAGCGTTGTCGCTGAGGTTGTTCAAGGCGGCGTTGACCGAGGTCTTGCTGATTTCAGTGGCCAGCACGTTGCGTACGCGGGTCGCCAAAGGCAGGGTGAAGTTGCCGTTGCCGCAGTACAGTTCGAGCAGGTCGTCGGAACGTTCGCCCAATACTTCGTATGCCCAATTGAGCATTTTCTGGTTAACCGTGCCGTTTGGCTGGGTGAACGCGCCTTCGGGTTGTTGATAAGTGAAGGTGCGGCCCGCAATGTCGAGCTTTTCGACCACGTAATCACGCCCAATCACGACGCGCTTGCCCTTGGAGCGGCCAATCACGCTGACGTCGAGGTCTTTTGCCAACTGCTCGGCAGCGTTTTGCCAGTGCTCGTCCAGCGGGCGGTGATAGCACAAGGTAACCATGGCATCACCGGCCAAGGTGGTCTGGAACTCCACCTGGAACAGTTTGTGGCTCAGCGCCGAGCTGGCTTGCCACGCGGCCTTGAGCTGCGGCATCAACTGGTTGATGCGCAGGCTGGCAATCGGGAAGTCTTCGATCAGGATCGGCGTGCGCTTGTCATCCTGGGCGAACATTGCGTAGTGGCGCTCGCCACCTTCGCGCCACAGGCGGAACTCGGCGCGCAGGCGAAAGTGCTTCAACGGCGAGTCAAACACCTGCGGCTCAGGCGCGTCGAACGGCGCCAGCAAATCGCGCAGTCGTTGGGCCTTGGCCTCAAGTTCCAGGGTGTAGGTAGCAGAATCAAACGGCAAAGCACTCATGCGTTAAACCAACCCAGCTTGACCACAAACAGAATCGACAGAATGATCAGCGGCGCATTCAGCTCGCGGGCGCGACCCGACAGCAGCTTGATCACGGTCCAGGAAATAAAGCCGAAGGCGATGCCGCTGGCGATGGAGTAGGTGAACGGCATGGCCAGCGCGGTGATCACCACCGGCGCAGCAACGGTCACGTCTTCCCAGTCGATTTCGGCCAGGCCGCTCATCATCAGTACGGCCACGAACATCAGCGCAGGTGCGGTGGCGAACGCCGGAACGCTGGCCGCCAGTGGCGAGAAGAACAACGCCAGCAAGAACATGATGCCGACCACGATGGCGGTCAGGCCGGTACGGCCACCGGCGCTCACGCCCGCTGCCGACTCGATGTAGCTGGTGGTGGTTGAGGTACCCAGCAACGAACCGGCCATGGCCGCGGTGCTGTCAGCGATCAGGGCGCGGCCCATTTTCGGCATGTGGCCGTCTTTGCCCATCAGGCCAGCGCGCTTGGCCACACCGATCAGGGTGCCGGAGTTGTCGAACAGGTCAACGAACAGGAAGGCGAAAATCACGCTGACCAGACCGATGTCCAGTGCGCCTTTAATGTCCAGTTGCAGGAAGGTCGGGGCCAGCGACGGCGGCATCGACATCACGCCACCGAAGTCGGTCACGCCCAGGGCGATGGACGCAACGGTCACCGCCAGAATGCCGATCAGCACCGCACCGCGTACGCGCAGGGCTTCCAGAGCCACGATCAGGGCAAAGCCCAGGGAGGCCAGGATCACTTTTGGCTGAGACAGGTCGCCCATGCCGACCAAGGTGGCCTTGTTGGCAACCACGATACCGGCGTTACCCAGGGCGATCAGCGCCAGGAACAGGCCGATACCGGCGGCAATGGCCGAGCGCAGCGGCAGCGGAATGCTGTTGATGATCCATTCGCGGATGCGGAAGATCGACAGCAGGAAGAACAGCACCGCTGAAATAAACACCGCGCCCAGCGCCACTTGCCAGGTGTGGCCCATGTGCAAGACCACGGTGTAAGTGAAGAAGGCATTCAGGCCCATGCCCGGCGCCAGGGCGATCGGGTAGTTGGCGATGATGCCCATGATTGCCGAGCCGATGGCGGCTGCCAGGCAGGTCGCGACAAACACCGCGCCTTTGTCCATCCCGGTTTCGCCGAGGATGCTCGGGTTCACGAAGAGGATGTAGGCCATCGCCAGGAAGGTGGTGATACCCGCAAGAATCTCGGTTCGCACAGTGGTGTTGTGTGCTTTGAGTTGAAACAGCCTTTCCAGCATGCCAGTCCCCGTGGCGCCACCGGCGCCGTGATTAAATCGTTTTCAACAGCAAAGCACAGACGCCTGAGGCCTGAGGTTTTTCTGTCTGTCGGAAAAAGCCGCGCATCATACCAGCAGCACAGGCGTCTGGCTGCTTTGCTGACTCAACGGCGCGATGTTTTGTAACGTCGAGTGCACAGGCATACTGCGTGCCAGTTATCGGGGGGATCCATGAAGCACATCATCAACGCTTTAATTGCCGGTTATTGTCTGTTTATAAGCGCCGGTGCGAGTGCGGCGCCAGCGATGCCATTGAGCACCGTCGAAATTCTCAAGGTAGCGTCTAACTCGGGGGCTGTGGAGGATGTGTCGGATGGTCGCGAGCAGACCAAAATGCAGCACCGTGGGCCGCACATCAAAGTGTATGTGCTGGAACGCGGCTACGGCGGCCAGCCCACGGTGACGTTTGACGGCCAGATCATCGATGGCGTGCGCACCCCGGTGTGCAATAAAGGCGAGGGTTTGGTGACCTGTGACGGTGCGGGCACCACCGTGGGTTACGTCTACACCTTCGATTTGGGTAACAACCAGGACGGCTGGTTCCAGTTCAGTAACACGTCGCTGGTGGCGCCGTTCAAGCGCCTGCAAACGCAGCTGTATATTCGCTAGCCCAAGCCCCCGTAGCAGTTGACGAGTAGTACGAGGCATAGCCGCCGTAAAGTCAGGCGCTTGGGTTGTTAGCGCTTACGATCGCTTCGCAATCGGACGTAGCCTCGCGGAGCTCGTCAACTGCTACGCACTGGTTTTGCGGTGTATCCGCTTTAATCCTCAACCAGCCGGTCACGCTTGGCCAGGCCCGGGAACAGTTTTATCCACAGCCCGGCGATAAACAGCGTGCCCACGCCGCCCAGCACCACGGCCGGCACGGTGCCCAGCCAGTGGGCGGTGGCGCCGGACTCAAACTCGCCAAGCTGGTTGGACGCGCCAATAAACAGGCCGTTGACCGCGCTGACCCGGCCACGCATTTCATCCGGGGTTTCCAGTTGCACGAACGAGGCACGGATAACCATGCTGATCATGTCGGCCGCGCCCAGTACCACCAGCACCGCCATCGAGAACCAGAACGAGGTCGACAGCCCGAAAGCGATGGTCGCGACCCCGAATACCCCCACGGCGGTGAACATGGTGCGCCCTACCTTGCGCTCAAACGGGAAGCGCGCCAGCCACAATGACATTAACAACGCGCCCACCGCCGGGGCCGAACGCAGCATGCCCAGGCCCCACGGGCCGGTCAGCAGAATGTCTTTGGCAAACACCGGCAACAGCGCAGTCGCACCGCCCAGCAACACGGCGAACAGGTCCAGCGAGATGGCCCCGAGGATGTCCGGGCGGCTGCGGATAAAGCGAATCCCGGCCAGTAGCGAGTCCATCGTCGCCTTGCCTTTGTTCAGCGCCACCTGGCGGGCCGGCAGGTTGCTCATTAACAGTGCGGCAATCAGGTACAGCACCACGCTGGGGCCATATACCCACACGCTGCCGAACGCATAGAGCAAGCCACCAAACGCCGGGGCCACGATGGTCGCCGATTGCTGGGCCGCCTGTGCTGCGGCCACGGCGCGGGGGAACAATGCCACGGGGACGATGGAGGGCAGCAAAGCCTGGGTGGTGGGCATTTCAAATGAGCGGGCAGCGCCGAGTAAAAACGCCAGGATAAAGATCATTTCACGGGTGATGCTGCCACTCAGGCTGCTGATCGCCAGGGTCAGGGCAATCATCGCTTGCAGCGACTGGCACAGCGCGGCCACCCGGCGGCGATCATAGCGGTCGGCCACATGCCCGGTGTGCAACATGAACAGCACGCGCGGCGCGAACTCGATCAGCCCCACCCAGCCCAGGTCCATCACGTTACCGGTCAGTTGGTAGAGGTTCCAGCCAATGGCCACTGTCAGCATCTGGAAGGCGCTGGCGGTGAAGATGCGGGCAAACCAAAAGGCCACAAAAGGCCGGTGATGACGTAACAGAAGCGGCTGGCTGGTCATTGAAGGGTCGTGGCAGAGGGCAGGGGACGTCGAGATTATCATTTTTCTGTAACAAATAATGACTCGCCCTGACGCTTTGCGAAAACCGCCCAACGGTCATGCCAAAAAACGCGTGCGGCTATTACACGCACTTCCTGCAACTGTCTATTTCAGGGCCTGGGACAACCTGTCACGCGACAACCAGCCACATTAGCCACACGCCGAGAATGGACTACTCTTTCAGCAATGTTTGATCCAGGTCAAAGCCCGCAAGGGTTTTACTGGAATGGCCAGACGGCCAGATTCCCTTGCGTGGTGGCCAGCAGTGCGAGCGCAGATTCGCAAAGGCCATTGCTCGTGGGGCTGTTGGACACCGGCGTCCTGTCGGTGCCCTGACAACCTGATACCTGATAGAGGAAGACTTATGTTCGGTTTGGAGGCTCTCGATCTCGCCCGAATTCAGTTCGCGTTCACCGTATCGTTCCACATTCTATTTCCCGCCATCACCATCGGTCTCGCCAGTTATCTCATGGTGCTCGAAGGCATGTGGCTGAAAACCCGTGACGATACGTACCGCGACCTGTACCACTTTTGGTCGAAGATTTTTGCAGTCAACTTTGGCATGGGCGTAGTGTCTGGCCTGGTCATGGCGTACCAGTTCGGGACCAACTGGTCGCGGTTCTCGGACTTCGCAGGGGCTGTCACCGGGCCTTTGCTGACCTATGAAGTGCTCACCGCCTTCTTCCTTGAGGCCGGTTTTCTGGGCGTCATGCTGTTTGGCTGGAACCGCGTGGGTCGCGGCATGCACTTCTTCTCCACCATCATGGTGGCGGTCGGCACGCTGATTTCGACCTTCTGGATCCTGGCCTCCAACAGCTGGATGCAAACCCCGCAGGGTTTCGAAATCATTGATGGCCGGGTGATCCCGGTGGATTGGCTGGCGGTGATCTTCAACCCGTCGTTCCCTTACCGCCTGGCGCACATGGCCACGGCCGCCTTTGTGGCCACCGCCTTCTTTGTCGGCGCTTCGGCTGCCTGGCATCTGTTGCGTGGGCGTAATACGCCGGCCATTCGCCGCATGTTCTCGATGGCGATGTGGATGGCCCTGGTGGTTGCCCCCATTCAGGCGTTTATCGGTGATGCCCACGGGTTGAACACGCTGAAATATCAGCCGGTAAAAATCGCTGCGATCGAAGGGCACTGGGAAAACAAGCCCGGTGAGCCTACCCCGTTGATCCTGTTCGGCATCCCGAACATGAAAACCGAAACCACCGACTACAAGATCGAAGTGCCGTACCTGGGCAGTTTGATCCTGACCCACAGCCTGGACAAACAGATCCCGGCGATGAAGGACTACCCGGCGGCGGACCGTCCTAACTCCACCATCGTGTTCTTCACGTTCCGCATCATGGTGGCGCTGGGCATGCTGATGATCGTCATCGGCCTGTGGAGCGTGTGGCTGCGCAAACGCGGCACGCTGTATGAAAACCGCTGGTTCTTGAAGCTGGTGCTGTGGATGGGGCCGTCGGGTCTGATCGCCATCCTGGCAGGTTGGTTCACCACCGAAGTCGGCCGTCAGCCGTGGGTGGTCTACGGGTTGATGCGCACCGCCGATGCGTCGTCCAACCACAGCGTGACGCAAATGAGCATCACCCTGATCATGTTTGTGCTGGTGTACTTCTCGCTGTTCGGCGTCGGTATTGGCTACATGATGCGTCTGGTGCGTAAAGGCCCGATTGCCCACGAGGGTGATGGTCAGCCTTCAGGTGGCCCAGGTCAGCAACGCACGCCTGCCCGTCCTTTGTCGGCTGCCGTTGAAGGCACCGAAGAAGGTTACAGCGACAGCCTGAAGAAGGGGAACTGAGTCATGGGTATTGATCTGCCACTTATCTGGGCAATCATCATCATCTTTGGCGTCATGATGTACGTGGTCATGGATGGCTTCGATCTCGGGATCGGCATCCTCTTCCCCTTCATCAAAGGCGAGAAAGACCGCGATGTGATGATGAACACCGTTGCCCCCGTCTGGGACGGTAACGAAACCTGGCTGGTACTGGGCGGTGCGGCGCTGTTTGGCGCCTTCCCGCTGGCTTACTCGGTTGTGCTGTCGGCGCTGTACCTGCCGCTGATCCTGATGCTGGTCGGCTTGATCTTCCGCGGTGTGGCCTTTGAGTTTCGCTTCAAGGCCAAGGCCGACAAGCGTCACATCTGGGACAAAGCGTTCATTTGGGGTTCGATCATCGCCACTTTCTTTCAGGGCGTGGCGCTGGGGGCCTTTATTGAAGGGATACCGGTGGTCAACCGTGAATACGCCGGTGGCGGGCTGGACTGGTTGTCACCGTTCAGCCTGTTCTGCGGCCTCGGCTTGATCGTGGCCTACGCCTTGCTCGGTTGCACCTGGTTGATCATGAAAACCGAAGGCCCGCTGCAAGAGCGCATGCACAACCTGGGGCGGCCATTGGCAATTGCCCTGCTGGTGGTGATGGGCGTTGTCAGCTTGTGGACGCCGCTGGCGCACACAGACATTGCCGCACGCTGGTTCACCTTGCCGAACCTGTTCTGGTTCCTGCCGGTGCCGATTCTGGTGCTGGTGACCATGTACGGGCTGTTCAAGGCGATTGCGCGCAATGCCCACTACACGCCGTTCCTGCTGACCCTGCTGCTGATTTTTCTGGGTTACAGCGGTTTGGGCATCAGCTTGTGGCCGAACATCATCCCGCCGTCGATTTCGATCTGGGAGGCCGCTGCGCCGCCGCAAAGCCAGGGCTTTATGCTGGTGGGCACCTTGTTCATCCTGCCGTTTATCCTGGGTTACACCTACTGGAGCTACTACGTGTTCCGCGGCAAAGTCACCCACGAAGACGGTTACCACTAGTTGCAAGTGCCGCTGCGCCCCACCGGGCGCAGCCTTTTCTCAGAGGAGTGCCTGAACATGGCTGGCAAAGATTATTTAAACGACGTGCAAGCGTGTGAGAAAAAGCCGCTGTGGCAACGCATTGGCTGGTTGGTGTTGATCTGGACCGCCAGCGTGGCGAGCCTGGCCGTGTTTGCCATGCTGATCCGCCTGTTCATGACCGCAGCGGGCATGAAAAGCCACTAAACAACTACGGTAGGAGCGAGCTTGCCTCGCGATCTTTTGAGTGGTTAAAAGATCGCGAGGCAAGCTCGCTCCTACAGGGTTTTTACAGTTATTTGCGCGCCTTGAGGATGACGAATTTAGGCGTGGCAGCCACTTGCTCAACCCCTCGAAACAACTTGGCCAGCTTGCTGTGATAGCCCAAGTGGCGATTGCCCACGATGTACAGCGCGCCACCCACCACCAGCGCCTCGCGGGCTTGCTGGAACATGCGCCAGGCCAAAAAGTCGCCCACCACTTGTTGCTGGTGAAACGGCGGATTGCACAACACCACGTCCAATGAGTTCGGCGCCTGACCTGCCAGGCCATCGCCTGCACGTACCGTCACGTCGCGATCGCCCAGCGCCGCCTGCCAGTTCTCCTGTGCCGATTGCACCGCCATAAACGATTCATCGACCAGCGTGTAGTGCGCCTGTGGGTTGTTCAGGGCGCTGGCGATGGCCAGCACGCCATTCCCGCAGCCCAAGTCGGCCACACGGGCCGAGCCAAGGTTGGTCGGCAGGTGTGGCAAAAACGCTCGCGTGCCGATATCCAGCCCTTCACGGCAGAACACGTTAGCGTGGTTGAGCAGCTCGATAGCAGGCTTGTCCAGCGCGTAACGTGAAGGGTAGGGCGAGGTAAACGGCCCCAGGCCCTGTGCCGTCGCCATTAGCAAGCGGGCTTTTTTGACCGCCAGCGAGGCCTGCACCGGGCCGATATAGCGCTCCAGCAGATCCCCTGCCGCACGTGGCAAGTGTTTGATCATCGCGCCGGCAATCACCTGTGCGCCTGGAGCCAACTGGCCTTGCAGGCGAATCAGTTGTTCTTCCAGCAACGCCAGGGTTTTTGGCACCCGCACCAGTACACAGTCGAATGGGCCTGCCAGTGGCTGGCTGGCGGGAATGATCGAGACCGCATCAAATGCATGGCCGTTGCGCACCAGATTCTTTTCCAGGCCTTGAATGGCCAGGAACGAGTCACTGCTGCTGGTGACGTGCATCGTACTGACCAGGCTGACGGCCAAGGCCCCAAAACTGTCGTTGAGCACCAATATCCGGCTGTTGGCCGGCAGCGCCAATTCGGCCACGTGGTTGAGCAAATACTCATCCGCAGCGTCGAAGGCCTGGAGTGGCTCATTCTGTTGTTCAGGCTGGCGGATCAAGTGGAGTTGGGCGAAAGGACTTTCGAGCGCAGGCATCTATACAAACTCTGGGGCATCGACAACGGCTTGAGTTGAGTTCAAAGGCATTCAAGCAGCCATGGAGGCCGTGGCATTTTCAGGTGCTGGCGATTTTACGTTTTTTTACCGGAGATTGCCCGACGCTTTTGGTCGGGGTGAAGGCTGCTCAGGTGTGACGGTGCATCAAAGAAGACCGCATTTGGCCGCGATCACCACGGCAGACGTCTTGTTGGTCGCGCCCATTTTTCGCATCGCGCTGCTGATGTGAAAATTTACGGTTCGCGGTGTCAGGCTCAGGATGATGGCAATGTCAGACGCCGTTTTGCCTTGGGCGGTCCATTTCAGGATCTCTGACTCACGCGTAGACAGATGATTGCCGGGATCATTTAGGCGCATGTTCAGAAAGAATTTTTCGTACATCGCGGTGTGCAACTGGTGGCATAGCCATAGCAAGTCGCCCACTTTTTCATCGAACTCCTGGGTTGAAACAGGCGAGTGCCGTCGGGTCAGGCTCAGGATGCTCACCGTCCCTTTGGCGTCGTGAGCCGACAGCGACCAACCATAATTGAGCCCATATGACTGCGATACGTCCTTGAGTTCAGGTGTTTCACTGAATAAATGCTGGTCCCATACCAGTGGATCAATGGACTTTTTGAAGTGGTTTTCAATTGGGTTTTTATGGGTAATACAGCACGCGTCAAAAGTATCTATAAATTCGATTGGGTGATTAGTCAGTATTTTTCTATCTATTTGAAGGCTTCTTTGTTGTGGGGCCATTCTGAACAAAAAGCTATCAAATCCGCACAGTTCAATTCGATTGCGTGCATAAGTAAGTAAAGTGGATTCACCCTTTTGGGTAAGTTCTTGTTTTGTATAAAAACGATTGGCAGTGCCCATAATGCGTGGGGCTCCCAGAAGGTGGATCCAATGTGGAATTTAATAATAGTTCATAATTCTCAAGAATATGTAGGAATTTTCTCGATCTATTTTAAGAGTAATTGCTCTAGTGTTTTAAGTCTCTGAGGATTTAACTTTTTTTTCACGCTTGTTATCGATTTGTTTTTTTTGGCGCCATTTTTTGGTTGAGGCTTAGTGTTGAAAGCAATGTTTAAAGTTGACAGTGCTAAACACCATTAACAACTCGTTACACATTTCTGTACGAGTGCGAAACCCTCCCTGTTTCTCCTATGAATTAAAAGCCATCACAAACAGTCGGTGTTCCTCCCTGCGTGTTTGCGCGACACTAGGGCCATCAGCCCAATGGAGCGCACCATGACCGCCAGCGCAGAAAAATTCACCCGCCAGACGCTGCTCGATGTTAAACCCCTCACCCCCAACCTGTTTACCTTGCGCACCACCCGCGACCAAGGGTTTCGCTTTCGCGCAGGGCAGTTTGCAAGGCTGGGCGTGACCAAGGCCGACGGCAGTACGGTGTGGCGCGCCTATTCCATGGTGTCTTCCCCGTATGACGAGTTTTTGGAGTTCTTTTCAATCGTGGTGCCGGGGGGGGAGTTCACCAGTGAGCTGAGCCGCTTACAGGTGGGCGATACCTTGCTGGTAGAGCGCCAGGCCTTTGGTTACCTGACTCTGGACCGTTTTGTCGACGGCCGGGACCTGTGGTTGTTGGCAACAGGAACCGGCATTGCACCGTTCATCTCGATCCTGCAAGACTTTGAAGTATGGGAAAAATTTGAACGCATCGTATTGGTTTACAGCGCCCGGGAAGCACGTGAACTGGCGTATCAGAAATTAATCGCTGAACTGGGCTCGCGCGATTACCTTGCCCAGCATGCGCATAAACTGATCTATGTACCGACAGTGACCCGTGAGCAAATGCCGAACGTGTTAAACGGGCGTATAACAACGCTGATCGAAAACGGTGAGCTTGAACGTGCGGCGGGAGTTGAACTAACACCCGAGCACTCGCGGGTGATGTTGTGCGGTAATCCACAAATGATTGATGACACGCGCAAGTTATTGAAAGCACGCAATCTGCAACTAAGCCTTTCGCGTCGTCCCGGGCAAGTTGCGGTAGAGAACTATTGGTAGGTCAACTAAACAAGGTCTTTAATAAACAACGGCGCCTCTAAGCGCCGTTGTTTAAGCCCGGGCCTCTATGGCCGGTTCTTTTGTTCTTTGAGCAGGTCGCGGATCTCACCCAGCAGTTCTTCTTCTTTAGAAGGCAGTGGCGGGGTGCTTGGGGCGACTTCTTCTTGACGGCGCAGGCGGTTGATCGCCTTAACACCCAAAAAGATGGCAAACGCCACAATCACAAAGTCGATGACGGTCTGAATGAATTTGCCATAAGCCAATACCACCGCTGGGGCGTCACCGGCCGCCGCTTTGAGCGTAATGGCCAGGTCCGAGAAGTCCACGCCGCCAATCAACAGCCCCAAAGGCGGCATGACCACATCGCCGACGAAGGATGAAACGATTTTGCCGAACGCAGCGCCGATGATGATGCCCACGGCCATATCGACCACGTTCCCTTTGACCGCGAAGGCCTTGAACTCACTTAAGACGCTCATTGGTTATTCCTTGTTACAGATGAGGTTGGTAGATGCAGTGTAAATCAGCCTTGCGCATCTCGCCTGCCAGGCCACTTGCAATCTCATGGGTTGACCCGCAAGCGGCGTATAAGTTTAAACGTTTCAGCGCCTAACGCCTTTAGCGTCTTCAAGCCAGCCTTTTTTCTTAATGGGGCGGTTCAGACCTTTCAATTTAGAGAACCCCACCCGCGCCTCTAACCTTTGCGCAACGTAGTGACTACGTAGCTAATAACCAGAGGACACGTGCATGACCACCCCTTTCGGCCTTGGGCCCCGTACCCAACGACGCCTACTTAGTGCGTTGAGCATCAGCCTGCTATCGGTTTCCGTTCACGCCGCTACCTTGACCCGCGATAACGGCGCGGCGGTCGGTGATAACCAAAACTCACAAACGGCCGGCGCCAATGGCCCCGTGTTGCTGCAAGACGTACAACTGCTGCAAAAGCTGCAGCGCTTTGACCGCGAGCGTATCCCCGAACGTGTGGTGCATGCCCGCGGCACCGGCGCCCACGGCAGCTTCACCGTGACCAACGACCTCAGTGACCTGACCAAAGCCCGGGTGTTTGCGGCCGGCGAAACCACGCCTGTGTTTGTGCGCTTCTCGGCGGTGGTTCATGGCAACCACTCCCCGGAAACCCTGCGTGACCCGCGTGGCTTTGCCACCAAGTTCTATACCGCAGACGGCAACTGGGACCTGGTGGGCAACAACTTCCCGACGTTCTTTATTCGTGATGCGATCAAGTTCCCGGACATGGTGCACGCGTTTAAGCCCGACCCGCGCACCAACCTTGACGATGACTCGCGGCGCTTTGATTTCTTCTCCCATGTGCCTGAAGCCACGCGTACCCTGACCGAGCTGTACTCCGACTCGGGCACCCCGGCCAGCTACCGCGAAATGGACGGCAATGGTGTGCACGCCTACAAACTGGTGAATGCCAAGGGCGAAGTGCACTACGTGAAGTTCCACTGGAAGAGCCTGCAAGGCATTCGCAACCTCGACCCTAAAGAAGTCACTCAGGTGCAGGGCCGTGACTACAGCCACATGACCCACGACCTGGTGACGCACATCAACCAGGGCGACTTCCCCAAGTGGGATTTGTACGTGCAAGTGCTCAATCCTGAAGACTTGAAGTCGTTCGACTTTGACCCGCTGGACGCGACCAAAATCTGGCCGAACGTGCCAGAGCGCAAAGTCGGCCAGATGGTGCTGAACCGTAACCCGGCCAACGTCTTCCAGGAGACCGAGCAAGTGGCCATGGCGCCGGCCAACCTGGTGCCAGGCATCGAACCGTCTGAAGACCGCTTGCTGCAAGGTCGGGTGTTCTCCTACGCCGATACGCAGATGTACCGTTTGGGCGCCAACGCCCTGCAATTGCCGATCAACGCCCCACGGGTGACGGTCAACAACGGCAATCAGGACGGCGCCATGAACACCGGTCATAGCACCTCGGGCGTGAACTACCAGCCAAGCCGACTGGAGCCGCGTGAAGAGCCGCAAACCGCGCGTTACAGCGAAATGCCGCTGTCGGGTACGACCCAGCAGGCGAAGATTCAGCGTGAGCAGAACTTCAAACAGGCCGGCGATCTTTACCGTTCATACAGCAAGAAAGAGCGTCAGGACCTGATTGAAAACTTCGCCGGCTCGTTGGCCACCACTGATGACGTCAGCAAGCACATCATCCTGTCGTTCCTTTATAAGGCAGACCCGGAGTACGGCACCGGCGTGACCAAAGTGGCCAAAGGCGACCTGGCACGGGTCAAGGCACTGGCGGCCAAGCTGGTGGATTAACCTTCGTCGGTCGTTGTAGGAGCGAGCTCGCCTCGCGATCTTGAAAACGATCAAAAGATCGCGAGACAAGCTCGCTCCTACATGGATCTGTGACCTCTGACAGGTAGCGTACACATGCGAATTTTTGCTTTAGCTACGATGCTGCTGTTGAGTGGGTGGGCACTTGCCGACCAGCCCGACACCCAGACCCAACTCAAGGGCTACTTCTTCGACGCCGCCCGGCGCGGCGACGTGGTCATGCTCGACACCTTCATCGACTCGCACTTTGACCTCGATGCCCAGGACAGCAAAGGCTACACCGCCTTGATTCTTGCGGCCTATAACGGCCATGACGAGGCGGTCGAGCACTTGCTCAAGGCGGGCGCCAATGCCTGCGCGCAAGACCTGCGCGGCAACACCGCGCTGATGGGCGCCATTTTCAAAGGCGAATTCAAAATCGCCCGGCGGCTGATGAACACCGACTGCAACCCCGATCAGCGCAACGGTGCGGGACAGACCGCGGCCATGTTTGCCGGGTTGTTCAAGCGCGTCGAACTGCTCAACGATTTATCGCAAAAAGGCGCCGACCTGAATGCCACGGATGCCCAGGGCAATACCGCCGCTCAGCTGATCAAGGGTGAAATCCGCATGCCCGAGTCGCACTGATCGCAGCCTTGTGGGCTATCATCGCGGTTTTTGTGCGGAGTTCAGATGGCCAAGCCTAAGCGCATTTACGGCTGTACCGAGTGCGGTGCAACTTTCCCCAAGTGGGCCGGGCAGTGCGCAGAATGCGGCGTCTGGAACACCCTGGTAGAAACCGTTGTTGAAAGCGGCGCTGCTGCGCCCCCCAGTGGCCGTACCGGCTGGACCGGGCAACAGGCGCAAATCAAAACCCTGGCCGAAGTCAGCATCGAAGAAATCCCGCGCTTTTCGACCGCCTCCGGCGAGCTCGACCGGGTGCTCGGTGGCGGTCTGGTCGACGGCTCTGTGGTGCTGATCGGCGGTGATCCCGGCATCGGCAAGTCAACTATCCTCCTGCAAACCTTGTGTCAGATGGCAACGCGCATGCCCGCGCTGTACGTCACCGGCGAAGAGTCGCAGCAGCAAGTGGCCATGCGCGCCCGGCGTCTGGGCTTGCCGCAGGACCAGCTCAAGGTCATGACCGAAACCTGCATCGAAAACATCATCGCCACGGCCAAGCTCGAAAAGCCCAAGGTCATGGTGATCGACTCGATCCAGACCATCTTCACCGAACAGCTGCAATCGGCACCGGGCGGCGTGTCGCAAGTGCGCGAAAGCGCGGCGTTGCTGGTGCGGTACGCCAAATCCAGCGGCACGGCGATCTTTCTGGTCGGCCACGTGACCAAAGAGGGCGCTCTCGCTGGCCCCCGCGTGCTGGAGCACATGGTCGATACCGTGTTGTATTTCGAGGGTGAATCCGACGGGCGGTTACGTTTGCTGCGCGCGGTGAAAAACCGTTTCGGTGCGGTCAACGAACTGGGCGTTTTCGGCATGACCGACAAAGGCCTGAAAGAAGTCTCCAACCCCTCTGCGATCTTCCTGACGCGGGCTCAAGAAGAAGTCCCGGGCAGCGTGGTAATGGCCACGTGGGAAGGGACACGGCCGATGCTGGTCGAAGTACAAGCGCTGGTGGACGACAGCCACATGTCCAACCCGCGCCGCGTGACCTTGGGCCTCGATCAAAACCGGCTGGCCATGTTGCTGGCGGTGCTGCACCGCCATGGCGGTATCCCGACCCACGACCAGGACGTGTTCCTCAACGTGGTGGGCGGGGTCAAAGTGCTGGAAACCGCGTCAGACCTGGCCTTGATGGCCGCCGTCATGTCCAGTTTGCGCAACCGTCCGCTGCCCCACGACTTGCTGGTGTTTGGCGAAGTCGGCCTGTCAGGTGAAGTACGCCCGGTGCCGAGCGGCCAAGAGCGTTTGAAAGAAGCCGCCAAACACGGCTTTAAACGCGCCATCGTGCCCAAAGGCAACGCCCCCAAAGAATCCCCGCCGGGGCTCACTATCATTGCGGTGACCCGTCTGGAACAAGCGCTGGATGCGTTGTTTGAATAGCGTTTCAATTGTGTAAAAAAATCTGCAATAGGCGCGTTGTGGTTTGTCTGTTAACGTCGGTTTTAGCCCGTATTTATAGGCTGTAGTCTATAAATAATATGTGCAAAAAAATCTGCAAAAGAGACCGGCCATGACCGACCTGTACACCTCCATTAGCTGGCTTGAGCCGTTGCTGTTCGAACCTGTCCCCGTGGATATGGTTGAGATGGCAGATCAAATGCTGACCCTCAAAGGACGGCTCGAAGGGCTTTACCCGGCAGAGACCCGTGAGCGTATTGGCCGGCTCTTGCAACTGACCAACAGCTTTTATTCAAACCTGATTGAAGGGCAGTACACCGAGCCCAAGGTGATCGAGCAAAAAGCGCAGATCAAACGCACAGCCAAGCAGTTAACTGAAATAGCGACGTCACACGTTCACGTTCAACGCGCATTTGAACGCATCATTGATCGGGATGGAGGGGCTGACTGGGCAGATCTTTTTGCCGTGAATTTTGTCTCCCTCATTCATCGCGGCCTGTTCCGTGATGCCAGTGAGCAAGAACTGCAGATTGATGGGTTAAAGGCGCCGATGGTGCCCGGACAACTCCGAGACATGGCCGGGCTCAATGTGTCCGTCGGTCAGCATGAGGCGCCGGCTTATCAGGCGGTGCGCCCGATGCTTGAGCGCATGCAGGTTGTGTATGGGCGGTTGGCCGATCCCCGCTATCGGTTGATTGCCACATTGGCTTATCACCACCGCCTGGCGTGGGTGCATCCCTTCCCCGATGGCAATGGTCGGGTGGTGCGCATGGTCACGCATTTACAGCTCTTGAAGTTGGGGCTGGCCTCACCCTTGTGGTCGCTGTCCCGTGGGCTGGCCCGCGAACACGAAGCGTATTACCAGCACCTGGCCCAGGCGGATCAGCATCGCCAGGGCGATCTGGACGGGCGAGGGCAATTGTCTTTAAAAGCCTTACAGGCTTTCGTGCGTTTTATGCTGCGCACCTGTATCGACCAGATGAGTTACATGCTGGAGGCGCTGGACCGTGATGCATTACGCGCGCGACTTGAACGGGCGGTCGCTTTCGATGAGCGATTTATGGCCGCAGAGATCAAGCCGGAAATTGCCCGCGCCTTGCATATCCTGATCACTCAGGGGGCTGTAGCGCGTAATGACTTTAAAGTGTTCATGGGGCTGGGTGAGCGAACCGCGATCAATCAATTAAAGAAGCTTGTGCAGTTAGGCGTGGTAGACAGTCCGTCGCCAAAATCACGGCTGATCTATCCCGGTTTTCCAGTGTGGTTCGCGCAACTGGTTTTCCCTGATCTGCATCGACGCTTTATTTAAGCGCACGCCCAGCATAAATCTGCAAAAGAAGGCTCTAGACCAAGGTAAGGGGGTGGTCTTTAGAGTCAGGAGCGCTACACTCCGAGAGCGGTACTTCTTGTCCAACTGGCCGGAATATAAAAATGAATAATAAAAATAGCCTGCTACGCCACATCCCGTGGCTGGTGCTGGCAATTGTAGGAGCCTGCGCCCTTGGCGTGGTGGCATTACGCCGGGGAGAGGCGATCAACGCGCTGTGGATTGTAGTTGCAGCGGTGGCTATCTACCTGGTCGCGTACCGTTATTACAGTCTGTTCATTGCCACTCGCGTGATGCAGCTGGATCCCAACCGGGCAACGCCTGCGGTGCTCAATAACGATGGTCTGGACTACGTGCCGACCAACAAACACATCCTTTTCGGACACCACTTTGCCGCCATCGCCGGCGCTGGCCCTCTGGTCGGCCCCGTACTGGCTGCGCAAATGGGCTACCTGCCCGGCACACTGTGGCTGATTGCCGGTGTGGTACTGGCGGGCGCGGTTCAAGACTTCATGGTCTTGTTCATGTCCACACGTCGCAACGGTCGCTCTTTGGGTGACATGGTGCGCGAAGAAATGGGCAAGGTGCCTGGCACCATCGCGCTGTTTGGCTGCTTCCTGATCATGATCATCATCCTCGCGGTGCTGGCGCTGATCGTGGTTAAAGCCTTGGCCGAAAGCCCATGGGGCATGTTCACGGTGATGGCAACCATCCCGATTGCGATGTTTATGGGCGTGTACATGCGCTACATACGCCCGGGGCGCATCGGTGAAATCTCGATTATCGGTGTGCTGCTGTTGCTCGGTTCGATCTGGCTGGGCGGGCAAATTGGTGCGAGTCCGGAGTGGGCTCCGGTGTTCACCTTCACCGGTGTGCAAATCACCTGGATGCTGATCGGTTATGGCTTTGTGGCTGCGGTATTGCCGGTGTGGCTGGTACTGGCACCGCGTGACTACCTGTCGACCTTCCTCAAAATCGGCACCATCATCGCGCTGGCTATCGGCATTCTGATCACCATGCCCGAGCTGAAAATGCCGGCCGTGACTCAGTTCATCGACGGCAATGGCCCGGTCTGGAAAGGCGGTCTGTTCCCGTTCCTGTTCATCACCATTGCCTGCGGCGCGGTGTCGGGTTTCCACGCACTGATCTCCTCGGGTACTACCCCTAAACTGCTGGATAACGAAGCCAACGCCCGTTACATCGGCTACGGCGGCATGCTGATGGAGTCCTTCGTGGCCATCATGGCAATGGTTGCCGCTTCGGTGATCGAGCCGGGTGTGTACTTCGCCATGAACAGCCCGCCTGCCATTGTAGGCGGTGACGTGGTGACCGTGGCGCAAACCGTGACCAGCTGGGGCTTTGCCATTACCCCGGATGCGTTGACTGCACTGGCCAAAGACATCGGTGAAACCACCGTACTGGCCCGAGCGGGTGGCGCTCCGACACTGGCGGTGGGTATCGCGCAGATCCTGCACCACGTGTTGCCGGGCGAAAACACCATGGCGTTCTGGTACCACTTCGCCATTCTGTTTGAAGCCTTGTTTATTTTGACCGCTGTCGACGCCGGTACCCGTGCCGGTCGCTTCATGCTGCAAGACCTGTTGGGCAGCTTCGTGCCAGCGCTCAAGCGCACCGAATCCTGGCCGGCCAACCTCATTGCGACCGCAGGCTGCGTGGCGATGTGGGGGTACTTGCTGTACCAAGGCGTGATCGACCCGCTGGGCGGCATCAACACCTTGTGGCCGCTGTTCGGTATCTCTAACCAGATGCTGGCGGGTATCGCGCTGATGCTGGCGACGGTTGTGCTGATCAAAATGAAGCGTCAACGCTACATCTGGGTCACCATGCTGCCAGCGGTCTGGCTGCTGATCTGCACCACCACCGCAGGCTTCATCAAGCTGTTCGACGCTAACCCGGCGGTCGGCTTCCTGTCGCTGGCGAAAAAATACAGCACAGCGCTGGACGCAGGCCAAGTGATTGCTCCGGCGAAAAACATCGACCAGATGCAGCACGTCATCATCAACGCGTACACCAACGCGGGCCTGACCGTCCTGTTCCTGTTCGTGGTGTTCAGCATCCTGTTCTACGCGCTCAAAGTCGGCGTCGCCGCTTGGGGCAACAAAGAGCGGACTGACAAAGAAACGCCCTTCAAGGCGATGCCCGATGCACGATAGAGGAATGCAGCCATGTTCAATGACCTGAGTCGCCTCGGTAAATACCTCGGTCAGGCCGCGCGCCTGATGGTCGGCATGCCCGACTACGACAACTACGTCGAGCATATGCAAACCAATCACCCGGACAAGCCGGTGATGAGCTACGAGGCGTTCTTCCGCGAGCGCCAGGAAGCCCGTTACGGCGGCAAGAGCGGGCCCAAGTGCTGTTAAATAGCTAGACCTCTGTAGGGGCGAGCGTGTCTCGCGATCTTTTGAACCTTGAAAAGATCGCGAGGCGAGCTCGCTCCTACAGTTGTTTTTGCGCTCCCTCTTTCAAGGAGACCTGAGCATGTCATCTCCCATCCCCGTCACCATCCTTAGCGGGTTTCTGGGTGCCGGTAAAACCACGTTGTTGCGTTACCTGCTTAAAGCCGAACACGGGCTGAAAATTGCCGTGATCGAAAACGAATTCAGCGATGCCGGTATCGACACCCAATTGTTGGGCGACGAGCCGGTGCAAGTCATGACCCTGGCCAATGGCTGCGTGTGTTGCACCATCCACACCGACCTGACCAAAGCCCTGTACCTGCTGCTCGAGCGGCTGGACAGCGGCGAAATTGCCTTTGATCGTTTAGTGATCGAATGCACCGGCCTGGCCGACCCGGCCCCGGTGGCGCAAACCTTCTTTATTGATGAAGAACTGCGTGAGCGCTACTTGCTCGACGGCATCATTACCTTGGTCGATGCCGCCCATGCCGACGTGCACCTGAGCCAAACCATCGCCCAGGCACAGATCGGCTTTGCCGACCGTTTGCTGGTGAGCAAGCGTGACCTGGTTGACGACGCCACGTTTGATGCGCTGTGCGAGCGCCTGACGCGGATCAACCGGCGTGCCTCGATTCGCGTGGTTGAGCACGGCAAAATCGACCTGGCAGAACTGCTCGATGTGCGCGGGTTTAACTTGAATGCCGACCTGGGCGGCGGCTTGAGCTTGCGCCCGGTGCAGCCGGCAGCTTCGATTGACCGTATTTCCAGCCTGGTACTGCGTACCGACAAACCGCTGGATATCGACAGCCTCAGCACGTTTATGAACGACCTGCTCGAAAGCCACGGCAAACAACTGCTGCGCTACAAAGGCGTGCTGAACATCGCAGGCGAAGACCGCCGGTTGGTGTTCCAGGGCGTGCTCAAGCTGTACGGCTTTGACTGGGACACCGAATGGGCCGAAGGCGAGGCCCGCGAAAGCGTGATGGTGTTTATTGCCGATGACCTGCCCGAGGCCAAGATTCGCGAAGGGTTTGCGCAACTGACCCTTTAGCTCGGCCCCTGCGATCACCCTGGAACCAGCTCACCCAGATAGTGATTCAACAATGCCAACGCGGTGGCCTCATCTTTGTTTTCCACCGCGTTGGCCATTGCGACCTGCTGCTGCCAAGCCTCGGGCCCGTCTGAACGGCGCGCAATGGCCAGTGATGTCATAGGGATCAAGTTGGCCAGGAAGTGCGCCAAGGGTGCGTTCCCGGCCATGTGTCCCAAATGCAGATGAAATGCACCCGCCAAGCGTATGGCCCGGCCCCGCTGATTGTCCGCGTAGGCCTGGCGCTGGCGCTCGATCAAATGATGCAAATGATCGATGTCGGGCCTTTGTGCCCGTTGACAGGCCATGGGTATCAAGGCCGTTTCAGTCAGGCGCCGGGCATGCAGGGCTTGGCAGATCTGCTCGTCAGACGGTGAGGC
Source organism: Pseudomonas sp. FSL R10-1350 (assembly GCF_009600525.1). NCBI lineage: Bacteria > Pseudomonadati > Pseudomonadota > Gammaproteobacteria > Pseudomonadales > Pseudomonadaceae > Pseudomonas > Pseudomonas sp. FSL R10-1350. Next base: position 61,503 of record NZ_WIVR01000014.1, on the reverse strand, counting down.
GATACGTGCGCCCACTTTAGCCTGCAACGTAATGACGTGCTGATACGTCAGTAGCGAAAGGGCATGACGGATCTGCAAGCGGCTCACGCCGAACTCCCGGCCCAACCGCTCTTCATTCAACCGGCTGTCGGGGGGTAGACGTTGGTCAACAATGGCGTCCAGCACACGGGCGTACACGTCATCGGTACACGGCGCTGACTGCAAGGGGCGTGAATCGGGTAGTGACGCATTGGACGGCAACAAAGCATAAGCACTCATGGCCAGACTCCTGTCTGAAACGTGTTAACTGCCGGGGTTTTCGTCAGGTATGTTCAGTTCAATGCCCACGCGCTGACCTTCGCGCAGAATATGGCGACGCATTTCGGCGCCCGCCAACGCACTGTTTTTGGCACGAATGGCGCGCACCACGGCCTCATTTTCTTCCAGTCTTTCTGCCATGTGCTCAGGTGAGTTGCGCAGCACTTGTGCACTTTGTTTGAGGGCGTTGCTGGTTTGTTGAACAACGCTCTGGAAGATGGGATTAGACGTCAGGTTAAACAGCTCTTCATGAAAGGCGATGTACGCATTGACCCCGGCCTCGCTGTCGTTGGCTTCCAGGGCTTCGCGCATGTCCATTAGCGTTAGCCGTAACTGGCCGACCTCTTTGCTGCGAATGGACTGCGCGACCAGCCCGACGATAAACGGCTCAAGGGTGTAACGCAGTTGCAGTACATCTTCCATGCTGGCTTGCGCCACCGCGTTCTCCTGCTGGGGAGATTCGCTGGCGTTGGCTTGCAGCACCACCACGCCTTTGCTCGGCAGGGTACGGACTAGCCCCAGTGTCTCCAGCACGATGATGGCTTCCCTCAGGCTGGGGCGGCTGATGCCGAGCTTTTCAGCCAACTCCCGTTGCCCGGGCAGCATCTCTCCGCTGCGCCATTCCCCGCTGGCCAAGGCCGCCCTGAGTTTGGCTACTACCGAATTTACAACCGTTGACGAGGTGATCACTTTTCGCTCCATGAGCAACAAAAGGGGTTAGAAGATTTTAAAAATCCTGCGGGCCGACAGCGACTTCAGGTTTGAGCGGGCGAAAGGTGTAGCCCGGTTGCCCGGCGAGTACTTTGTTGGCACGTTGCACGTCGATGTCTTTTTCCCACTGGGCAATCGCGACAGTCGCCACACAGTTACCGATCAGGTTAGTCAGGGCGCGGCCAATGCCCATAAACCAGTCTACCGCCAACACCAATACCAGACCTGCCACCGGTATGGCCGGGATCGCGGTCAAGGTAGCAGCAAGAATGACTAATGCCGAACCGGGAATGCCGTGAGCCCCTTTTGAGGTGATCAACGAGACCAGCAAAATGGTCAGCAAGTCGGTCATGGCCAAGGGAGTGCCAGTGGCGTTGGCGATAAACACGATGGCCAGCGTCAGGTAAATCGAGAAACCATCCAGGTTAAAGGAGTATCCGGTTGGAATAACCAGCCCTACCGTCGAGGTGCCAATGCCCAAGTGCTCCAGCTTGCGCATGATTTGTGGCAGCACGGCATCGGACGACGCGGTGCCCAGTACAATCGTCAGCTCTTCGCGCAGGTACTTGAGCAGAGGCCAAAGACGCAGGCCAGAAGCCCGCATCACCACGCCAAGAATTACAGAAACAAACGCGGCACAGGTCAGATAAAACAAACCGACCAGGCTACCCAAGTGTTGCAGCGAATCCAGGCCATACGTGCTGGTGGTAAAGGCTATGGCGCCAAACACGCCGATGGGCGCCAAACGAACAATCATGCCCATGATGCGGAAGATGATATGGCTTAGCTCGTTAATCAGCCGCGATATCCCCGACGCCGCCTCACCGACCAGATTGAGCGCGCTGCCGAACAGGACGGAAAACAGCAGCACTTGCAGAATGTTGTTATCAGCGAAAGCGCCCACCACCGAGGTGGGGATCAGGTCCATCAAGAACTGCGCCGTGGTTTGCATATGCTCACTGCGCTGGGTGATGTCACTTGCCCCGGCGCTGGCCAATTGATCCAGATGGATATTCGCTCCTGTGCCGATCCCCGTGCTGAAGGCAAACGCCAAGCCCACCACCAATGCAACCGTGGTCAGAATTTCAAAATAAATGACCGACTTCAGGCCGATCCTTCCGACCTTCTTCAAGTCGCCCGCGCCGCTGATGCCACTGACCACTACGCAGAACACAATCAGGCCGATCAGCATCTTGATCAGCTTGATAAAAGCGTCGCCCAAGGGTTTGAGGTGGGAAGAGTATTCGGGCAAAACAAGGCCGCAAGCGGCACCGAGCAGGAGGCCAAGAACGACTTGAAAGAAAATTGAACGCGAGCACCATCTGATCATGGGAGGAGTCCTGGTAGTGTCCTGACAGCAGGTCGCTGAGCGAATGGGCTTCAGAACTTAATTATTGTGGTCTTACCGGTATGTCCAGTTCGCGAGCAGTGTAGGAGTCGCATTTCGGGATAATCAAGTGAATTTTAATAAAATTGGCTGACCGGTCTTACCGGTTGAGTGAGGCTCAGCGAGCTAAAGCCTCTGCGGGATGTTGAATTGGGGGGATGATGTGCGTGTGCCGGGCGCCAGATTCACCACAAATCTCTGTAGGAGCGAGCTTGCCTCGCGAGCTTTTAAGATCAAAAGATCGCGAGACAAGCTCGCTCCTACAAAGGGTGTGTACGCCCACGAAATTGAGGGATGTTTCGCACAGCTTTGCCAATTGCTGAGGCAGCAGGGCGGCGCCTATAGTCAGCGCTCGCCCAAATGGGTGACCGGGTTTGGCGACTTGGAAGGTGCTAAGAATTGCTATATGTGGCAGAGCGTGTATTTTTGCTCGCTGTGCTTTATGGCAGCTGTACGTGGGAGATCTTCGGATCTGCCGGGTTTTCTTAGCTTTGACCGGTTCGCCAACCCGCGTACAGCGGCCACCTGTTTTCGTTTGGCGACGAAGACAGATGGCTCAACTCTAAAGCAAAGAGATTTACTTATGACTAATTCACCGTACATCCCGCTGACTACCATCGACTGCACCATCCCCGCCTTGCTGATCGACCGTAACGCCCCGCTTGACGTCTTGCACGCTAACGCCACCGCCCGCGTACTGGCGGTGACCCAACTGATGGAAACCTTCTCTAGTCGCGACGTTCAGGACGCCGACGCCATCGACCTCAAACAACTCGCCACCACCGCCATGATCTTGCTGCGCGACGGCTGCGACCTGCTCAACGTCTTGGGCTGGCGCTTACAGCCGACCTGACCCGGCCACTTATGGGTGTGCTGGCTGCGCGTGAAGCTCCACGCCCATTGCACGCATGACTTTCACCACGGTGTCGAAGCGAGGCTTGGCCCCAGGGGCGAAGGCCTTGTACAAGCTGGCACGACCGAGGCCTGAGTCTTTGGCGATTTGCGCCATACCTCGGGCTTTGGCCACGTAACCAACGGCACGAATCAGTTCATCGGTATCGCCGTCGGCAAGTACCTGGGAGAGGTACTCGCTGATGGCTTCATCACTATCGAGCAGCGCCGCCATGTCGAACGCAATAGGGGTGTTAGGCATCTCAGACCTCCTTAGCCATCATTTTTGCCTGCTTGATGTCAGCAGCCTGTGTAGATTTGTCACCGCCCACCAGCAAGACAATCATCACACCTTCGCGCAGTGTGAAATAAAGCCGATACCCGGCTCCGACATCCACGCGCATCTCAGACACGCCGCCACCGACTGTTTTGGCATCGCCAAGGTTGCCCGCCGAGGCTCTCTCAATGCGGCGTGCAATAGCGATTTTTGCGCGCATATCGCGCAGTGTTGAATGCCATAACGCAAAGGATTTCGTTTGCTGGATGATGTAATTCATTGTTATGAGTGTATCCGTGCGGAGACAGATGGCAAGTCTACACGGCTTCGCACTCCAGAGAACTCCGGCTGTCGTTTTACTGTAGGAGCGAGCTTGCCTCGCGATCTTTTGATCTTTAAAAGATCGCGAGGCAAGCTCGCTTCTACAGGGTGGGCACAAAAAAGCCCGGCTCAAGAGCCGGGCTTTTTTTTCAGCTAATTACACTCAGTTGCCGTAAACAGGCAGCTTTTTGCAGATAGCTTTTACTTTTTCGCGAACTGCATCAATCACGGCTTCGTTGTTGATGTCGTCCAGGATGTCGCAGATCCAGCCCGCCAGCTCTTTACACTCTTCAACTTTGAAGCCGCGAGTGGTCACAGCCGGGGTACCGAAACGCAGGCCCGAGGTGACGAACGGGGAGCGTGGGTCGTTAGGCACGGAGTTTTTGTTCACGGTGATGAAAGCTTTGCCCAACGCGGCGTCAGCGTCTTTACCGGAGATGTCTTGCTTGATCAGCGACAGCAGGAACAGGTGGTTTTCAGTACCGCCCGACACGATGTCGTAGCCGCGCTCGATGAACACCGAGGCCATGGCCTGGGCGTTTTTCACCACTTGTTGTTGGTACACCTTGAACTCAGGCTGCAGAGCTTCTTTGAAGCACACGGCCTTACCGGCGATAACGTGCTCCAGTGGGCCACCTTGACCGCCCGGGAATACAGCCGAGTTCAGCTTTTTCTCGATTTCAGGGTTAGCTTTGGCCAGGATCAGGCCGCCACGTGGGCCGCGCAGGGTTTTGTGCGTGGTGGTGGTTACGACGTCAGCAAATGGAACCGGGTTCGGGTAAACGCCAGCAGCCACCAGACCGGCTATGTGAGCCATGTCAACGAACAGGTACGCGCCAACTTTGTCAGCGATCGCACGGAAACGCGGGAAGTCCAGGATCTGCGAGTAGGCAGAGAAACCGGCCACGATCATTTTTGGCTTGTGCTCAACCGCCAGGCGCTCAACTTCGTCGTAGTCGATCAGGCCGTTGGCGTCGATGCCGTATTGAACAGCGTTGTACAGCTTGCCCGAGGACGAAACGCTGGCGCCGTGGGTCAGGTGACCACCGTGAGCCAAGCTCATGCCCAGGATGGTGTCACCGGCCGACAGCAGGGCCAGGTAAACAGCGCTGTTGGCCTGGGAGCCAGCGTGCGGCTGAACGTTGGCGTAATCGGCGCCGAACAGTTCTTTTGCACGGTCGATGGCCAGTTGCTCAACCACGTCGACGTATTCGCAGCCGCCGTAGTAACGCTTGCCTGGGTAGCCTTCCGCGTATTTGTTGGTCAAGACCGAGCCTTGAGCTTCCATCACCGCTGGGCTGGTGTAGTTTTCCGAAGCGATCAGCTCGATGTGTTCTTCCTGGCGCTGAGCTTCTTGCTCCATGGCGGCAAAAAGGTCGGCGTCGAACTTGGCAAGTGTCAAATCACGGCTGAACATGGCGGTCCTCAAGGATCGGGGGGCAGAAAAGGAGGGCATTCTAACCCAATGGGTATTAACTGGCATATGAAAGCGATTCACGGCGTGCGTGATCACGTTGCAAGCTTGAAACCATAGGCCTGCAATTGCTTGACCAGCAGGTGCGCGGGCATGGGGCGGCCAAACAGGTAGCCCTGAATTTCGTCGCAACCGTGCTCGCGCAGGAACTCGAGCTGCTCGTGGGTCTCGACGCCTTCGGCGATCACCGCCAGGTTGAGGCTGTGGGCCATCGCAATAATGGCGCGGACAATTTGCGCATCCTGCTCGCCTGACGGCAGGCCGTCGACGAACGTGCGGTCGATCTTGAGCACGTCGATCGGGAACTGTTTGAGGTAGTTGAGCGACGAATAACCCGTGCCGAAGTCGTCAACGGCAATGCTCAGGCCGAGGTTTTTGAGGCTGGCGAGAATTTGCAGCGCTTCGCTGACTTCGCGCATCAAGATGCTTTCGGTCAGTTCCAGCTCAAGGCACGCCGGGGAGAGCCCGGTTTCCTTGAGGATGCTGGCGATCCGCGTGCCAAGCTGGCCGTCCGAGAATTGCCGTGCCGAGATGTTGACCGAGACTTTAGGCACGCGCACTTTCTCTTGGTGCCAGCGCTTGAGCTGGCGGCACGATTCGGCCAGCACCCAGTCACCGACATCCACCACCAGCCCCAACTCTTCCAGCACCGGGATAAAGTCGCCCGGCGGTACCAGCCCGCGCCGTGGGTGGTTCCAGCGCAGCAGCGCCTCAACCCCGGTCAGGCGCTTGCCGTCACCACTGAATTGCGGCTGGTAATAGAGGATAAATTCTTGCTGTTCCAACGCATGGCGCAGGTCGCTTTCCAGCTCCAGGCGTTCCAGGGCGCTGGCGTTCATGTCGGCCTGGTAGAACTGGAAGTTGTTTTTGCCGCGCTCTTTGGCGTGATACATCGCGGTGTCGGCGTTTTTCATCAACTGGCTGAGTTCGTTGCCGTCCTGCGGGCTCAAGGCGATACCGATACTGGCGGTGACGAAAAATTCGCGGCTCTCAAGAACGAACGGTTGCACCAGGCTGGCGAGGATTTGCTCAGCCACCCCGACCGCCCGGTTGAGCGCCATGACGCGGGTGGCGCGGGGTTGCAAGAGCAGGGTGAATTCGTCGCCGCCCATGCGCGCAACGGTGTCGTCGTCATCCACGCAGGCCAGCAGGCGCGTGGCCATGTCTTTGAGCATGCGGTCGCCCGCGGCGTGGCCCAGCGAGTCGTTGATCGGCTTGAAGCGGTCGAGGTCGAGGAACATCAACACCACCCACGACTTGTTCCGTTCGGCCTGCTGCAAGGCGGTGTGCAGGCGGTCCTGGAACAACGTGCGGTTAGGCAGGTGCGTCAGGGCATCGTAGTAGGCCAGGCGGTGGATGCGTTGTTCGCTGGCCTTGCGCTCGCTGATGTCGCTAAAGAAGCACACATAGCTGGCCAGGTCGCCTTCGTCGTCGAACACCGCCGTAATCCCGACCCACGCCGGGTAATGTTCGCCATTGCGACGCTTGAGCCACACTTCACCTTCCCAGGTGTTGTGCTGATTCAGTTGCTTGATCACGTACTGCAAGTGCGCTTGCTGCTGTTCATCGACAGTCAGCAGGTTCGGCAGTTGGTCGAGTACCTGCTCAACGGAGTAGCCGCTCACCCGGCTAAAGGCTTCGTTGGCTTGCACGATGTAACCCGCCGGGTCGGTGATCAGGATGGCCGAGGTGGAATGCTCAAACACCGTGGCAGCCATGCGCAGGTCTTTTTCGGCGCTGCGCTGCTGACTGATATCACGCGCAACACCGAGCAGGCCTTCAAATTTATCGTGCTCATCCCACACCAGAATCAGACGCAGCTCCACCGGGATTTTGCGGCCGTCAGCACGCACACAGTCGAGCAGGAACAGTTGGGTCTGCAATTGGGTGCGCAAGGCCGCCAGTTGCGCCGGCTTGTCGAGCGCGCTCTTGACCCGTTCGATCAGGCTGTACAGCCCTGTGAGTTGCTGTGGTTTGGCGATGGTGGCTTGCCAGCCGTGCTTGAGCACCCAGTCGGCGTCATGGCCCAACACGGTTTCTATCGAGGGGCTGACGTAGTTGAGTTGCAGGCTGTTGTTGGTAGAGAAAATCACGTCGCTGATGCTCTCGGCCAGCATCCGGTAGCGATGCTCGCTGTCGCGCAAGGACTCGCTGGCTTCGATTTGGTCGGTAATGTCTTTGGCGACCCCGACAATGCGCGTCACTTGGTCGCCGGTGCCGCGGGCCAGGGCTTGCTCGCGAATATCAAAGCGGCGCCACACCCCGCTGTGGTGGCGAAAGCGCAGTTGGCAATCGAGTTGCTGGGCATAGCCGCCGTCGCGTTGTTGTTGGCGCAGTTGGCTGTAATGCTCGGCGTCTTCGGGGTGCAGCAACAACTCCCAGAAGTACGGCCCCATTTGTTGCAACTCAACGCTGCTGTAGCCCAGGGTTTGGCCCAAATGGTGGTTGCTGAAGATCATTCGCTGGCTGATCACGTTCTGCACGTACAGGTGGTCAGGCACGGTGCGCACTACGTCCGACCAGAAGCTTTCCCGCTCTTGCAGCGACAGCTCAATCAGCTTGCGGCTGGTGATGTCACTGATGCTTAAGATGACCGCGTGGTAGTCCTGTCGGTCTTCGGGCAGGCGCAGCACCAGCCATAAATGCTGGTCATGGCCTTGGGCATCGGTGAGGGTTATTTCCAGTTCAAGCTGGTGCTGCTGTTCAAGCACCGCTTCAGCCAACTGATAACCAATGGCTGAGGGGTTGGCCGGGCAGCCGTTGATCAGTTTTATCCAGGCTTCATGGCCCGAGCTGATGCCCAGCAGTTGCAACGCCACCTGGTTCACTTCAGTGATGCGCAGTTGCTCAAATAACAGGCGCCGCCGTTCGGGGTTGTCTTGCAGCCATTGCTTGAGCGCCTCGCGGTCGTGGAGTTTTTCGCGCTCCAGCAGGCCCGGCAAACCGGCCAGATCCAGCACGCACAAGGCCACGCCGGTGCCTTCGAAAATGTCGTGGTAGCGTCGTCGACCTTCATGCAGTTGCCGCTGGCGCCGGCGCATGTTGAGCAGCGCCAGCAGCGGCAACGACGAGAACATCAGGCCCAGCAGGCATTTGCCGATCAGGCCGGGCAGCAGATGCGCCTTGGCCTCGCTGCGATCGAACAGGCCGCGCAGTTCCCAGTCGCTGTGGCTCAAAGGCACCAGCAGCACCGTCGAGGCTTCGTCGCCCGGGGTGACAGTGCTGGCGCTGGAGGCGGTTGCCATACGGCTGAGCACGGTGTCGGTCTGGCCGTTTTCGATCAGCCATTGCGGGCGGTTGTTCTCGGCGGTTCGGCGCGTCAGCGAGTGCAGCATGCCGGTGCTCAGGCGCAGCAGCCAATACCCGTTGAAGGTGTCGTTAGGCGGGCGCAAGCGCAGGTAAATGACGCTGGCATCATGGTTATTGCCGTAGTAATAAACGTCGCCCCGGCCTTGCGGCGGGTTACTGCGTACCCACTCTTTCAAAAAAGCCGCGTCAGGGCTGGCGCTACTGCTGTCGAGCACAATATCGCCAGTTGGGCTGAGCAAGGCCAGGCTTTGCACATTCGGCACCACTGCACGCAGTTGGTTGACCACAGCTTGCTGCTGGCTTGGGGTGCGGGGGAGTTCGTAGAGCGGGAGCTGGTTGAGGGCGGTTTCGGCCTTGAGCGCCAGGCTCAAACTGATGTGGTCAGCCAGGTCTGCGCTGTAATGGACGCTGGCCAAGTGCTCTTGTTCGAGGGTTTCCTGGAACTGTTCAATTAATAACCAAATCAGGATCCCCAGCAAAAACAGCACCAGCGCTGCCAAGGCACCCTTTAACGTCCCGCGCACGGGTGGGCCAAGGGTTTGGCCTGGCACATGGGTGAGTGTTGGCGGAGCTACATTAGGCAAGCTGCGATCCTGCGGTTTGGCGACTAAGGTGCAACACGTATTATTAGCTGGACGCGTACGGGACGGCTAGCATGCCTTGGGTCGTGGCAAAGTGCCAGTGCCGTGGCTCGCGCTGGTTTGCCCTGTCCCGCGCATTCAGGTAGCTTTGCCGGTTACGCGAGGGCATTTTAGCTCCTACACTCAGGCTTTTTCTGCGAGCAGGCATTGATCCGTTCAATTTCTGTCTTTGTGCTATGGCCTGATCAGGGCATCGCTCGCGCCTTATTCATCAGTCACTGACGCTAGGTTATCCATGGCTCAATGCGTGGATCTACCCTATTAGATTTTAGTCATGTTTTACGATCTGAAGCCGAGGCCTGACTGTTACTAGTTCTCCAGGATAATCAGTATTTTTTTGCTCACAATCGTGCGTCAGGGCCTAGCTTTTAGTTAGCTTTTGATGATTTTGAGCCAATTTCGGCTCCAAAACCTAACTTTTTGTAAGCGTACCTCTGATTGCTCCTGGTCAGGTATCACGATGCAGATATCACCGCCGATGTGCCGAAGCCGATGACTCTGCGGAACGTGCGGAGGATGGGTTCCGAATCCCTCGTTAAGCGAAGCCCTTTAGCATCATCACTGAACCACTGGCACGTCGTAATCTCGCAACTGTATGCCTAGGGAAGGTCTGAAGTAACCCTGTATTTCCGGTCGACTTCAGCCCTCGCTGCTTTTGAAAGCGGGCCGTCGATCAAAATCGACCAGGTAACCCGCTCAGTTCTCCGTTTTTGGCCGCCGCGAGCACCTCGCAGCAGCCATTTTCCGCATTACAGGTGCACCTTTCCTGCGGTAGTCAGCAAATGTCGGCGCGCCATCCATAGGTTCGACAGCGCGAACAGCGTCACCAGCTGAGCGGTGTTCTTGGCCAGGCCACGGAAGCGCACCTTCACGTAACCGAACTGGCGCTTGATCACTCGAAACGGGTGCTCGACCTTCGCTCGCACTTGTGCCTTGGCCTTCTCGATCCTGCGCTTGGCTTTGTACAGGGCGCTGCGTTTATCGAGCTTCTTGTAGGTGCTGCGGCGTGCTGCGACCTGCCAGATCACTTCGCGGCCAGCATGTTCGGGGCGCTTTTCGACGCCGGTGTAGCCGGCATCGGCGTAGACGACGTTCTCGTCACCGTGCAGCAGTTTGTCGACCTGGGTGATATCCGCCACGTTGGCTGCCGTGCCTACCACGCTGTGTACCAGCCCCGACTCATCATCCACGCCGATGTGCGCCTTCATGCCAAAGTAATACTGGTTCCCTTTCTTGCTCTGGTGCATTTCCGGGTCGCGCTTGCCGTCCTGGTTCTTGGTCGAGCTGGGCGCGTGGATCAGTGTGGCATCGACGATAGTGCCCTGGCGCAGCGACAGGCCGCGATCCCCCAGGTAGCCATTGATTACGCCGAGGATGCCGGCTGCTAGCTCATGTTTCTCTAGCAAACGACGGAAGTTGAGGATGGTGGTTTCGTCGGGAATGCGCTCCAGGCTCAGCCCGGCGAACTGACGCAGGATGGTCGTCTCGTAGAGCGCTTCTTCCATGGCCGGGTCGCTGTAGCCGAACCAGTTCTGCATCAGATGGATACGTAACATGGCCATCAGCGGATAGGCTGGACGACCACCTTCACCCTTTGGGTAGTGTGGCTCGATCAGGGCAATCAATCCCTTCCACGGCACCACCTGATCCATCTCGATCAGGAACAATTCCTTACGGGTCTGCTTGCGCTTGCCGGCGTACTCGGCGTCGGCGAAGGTCATCTGCTTCATGGAAAAACTCGGCTGGCGGGATCGGCGTATTTCACCAGATTCGGGAAGTCTTTTTCAGACCTTCCCTAGGAAGACTGAGGTGAGGATAAGCAGTTGCAACGTCCAGCGTCCAACTGCGTCGACCCTCCGATTAGCCACGCAGCGTTGATCCCAAAGTCGTGTATATGCCCAAGCGCGCCGATCTGACGCTTGAATGCCCATCCGGGGCGGTCTGCCGCCCAAACACGCCGCTGCCTACGATATGCTTGACGTCCGAACGACTGCGCCCTCCTACGGCCGGGGAATTATGCTAAAAATAAAGATGTATCCCGCCAAAAACGGCGATGCCTTCCTGGTCAATGCAAACGGTACTCACATCCTTGTTGACGCGGGTTATGCCAGCACCTTTAACACCTATATAGCGCCTGATCTGGCGTTGATTTCAAAGAATGGCGGTTGTATCGATGTGATGATGGCAACACACATCGATCTGGATCACATCGGAGGCATCATCGAGTTCGTGTCGCGTAACGGCTCGCCGCAGGGTCGAGAGATCATCGAAGTCAAGGACGTTTGGCATAACAGCCTACGTTCGCTCTCGATACAGGCTAACCTCCCCAGCGATGGAGAAGATCGAAAGCTATTAGAGTCCATTCAGAGACGCGGATTTCCATTGGAGCGCGGTCCGGGTGCTAACCCAATCGGCGCGAAGCACGGTATCTCGTTAGCTAAGGCGCTCAGGGAAAAAGGCTATCGCTGGAACACCGGAGATGGAACGGATTGCATCACAAACGATACCCCATACCGCACTTACGCCAATGGTGTTGAGATCAGCGTGATAGGGCCCACTTTGGCTCGCTTGGAAGCACTGCGCAAATGGTGGCTCAGAGAACTACGTCGATTAGGTTTCAGGGGAAATCCTGCTGGCGACGATCTGCTGGACGACGCCTATGAAATATTATGCGCCACGGCATCGGAGCCTGCTACGCCATCCATCCGCCCTATTGCAACTCATCACGCTCGGCGTCTTCAGGAAGCCTACACAGTCGATCCGTCGCCCACCAATGCCAGCTCCATTGCCTTCATCTTGAATGCGTGCGGGACCAAGGCCCTGTTTCTGGGTGATACCCGGGCTGAAGATATGGTGACAGCCCTTCGACAGGTAGCTGCAAATGGCTCTTCTCTGCAGTTCGACGCGATCAAGGTTTCTCACCACGGAAGCCTGCGCAGTACGAATGTCGAGCTTTTATCACTTATAGATGCCCCTGTTTATTTCATTTCATCCGACGGTTCTCATCACGATCATCCCGATTTTGAGGTCTTGGCCGAGATAGTTGATCGCCCGGCCGATTTTGAACGCAAATTGTATTTCAGTCATGAGTCTAAAGCTTCCAGACGCCTGCGAGATCACAGCTCCAGGTCAGGCGCACGGTTCAGCGTCCACACAGAGGCAAATGACTGGATCAGTCTCAAGGAAAGTGATGTATGACAGAAGAAGAAGTGAAGCTTGCCACCTGCCAAATATTGGCTACGGGTGAGTCCGGGACCGGATGGCTCGTCTCACCCGAGCACATCCTGACCGCCTATCACTGCGTTGATTTTTGCGAGGAGCCGGTGGTGGGCGACATGGTGCGCGTTCGCTTCGGTGCGGGTGCTTCTGCCTTTGACCATGAGGCAATAATCTCTGCACTTGATCCCGACCTGGACATCTGTCTTCTTAAACTATCGGTCGCGGCGCTTTGTCGTCCTATCCCGATAGAACTCCATCGTCCGCAGCCAGGCGCTCGATGCTATGCCTTCGGTTACCCAGGGGTGAAGCTGGAACTTGGGCATATTTTGCATGGCATTTTGCAGCAGGTGTTTAGTGAACGGGTGCTCGGGATCGATCTTGACGTATCGGTTCAGACGGGCAGCGAGTTGTCTGACTATTCAGGAATGTCTGGCGCCGCCTTGATGGTAGGTTCTCGTTGCTGCGGATTGCTTCGCGTCAGTGTGGACAGGTCTCTAGGGGCAGTTAGTTTTGTGAATCTGGCAGAGTTCCTAAGGTCCCACGGCGTGATTACAGAACCTGCATCTGACTCCGTTGATGACGTCCACGCCGCTCAAAGGCCAGATTTTGACGAGTTATTGGAATCACGTGTGCTAGCGATGGGTACAGGCTATCTGCTGTTGGACGGCGCCCATGGCATTGGCAAGTCGACCTACTGCCGCAACTTCACTCCGCGGAACGCAACGGTTGACGTTATCGGCGTTTATGCACTTTCGGACAGAAGTCGCGGCTGGACGCCTGCGCTCCAGTCGCAGCCCGAGATCTTTGTAGGATGGTTGGAGTCGTTGTGGTCGTCCAGGGTGACAGGCAGGCCTGCACGATTGGCCGAGCGTCCCTATTCCCAGCTTATACAGAGTACCGCTTCGATACTTCAGGCATTTGCAGATCGCTCTGCGGAGAGTGGCAATGTAAGTGTACTGTTCATCGATGGCATCAACGAAGCCACTGGAGTAAGTGGCGACGCCTTGCGACGCTTTGTGGATCTATTGCCCCCGGTGCTACCGACAGGGATTGTCATAATCATCACCGGTGTTGGTCTGGAGGCACTTACCAGCGACCTTGGCGCTCTCGCCAAAGGCGCTCAGCGACTGACACTTCCAATCCTGGATCTGGACGAGCAGCAAGCGCTGTGTGCGTCCTTGCTTCGGCAAGATCACAACACTGGGCAAATGATCGCTTTTATCTGCGGCCGAGCGCAGGGCCATCCCCTGTATTTGCACTATCTGATCGATATAGTTAACCAAGGCATCCCCGACGACGACCTGCACGCGATCCCGCCATTCACGGGTGCTATCCAGGACTACTACGAGACCATCTGGTCGCAGCTGTTGAACGACCAAGAAGCGGTGAACCTACTCGGAATCATTGCCAGGCTGCGTTGGGGAATAGCGACGTCTGCAATCACGTCGATGCTCACAGCAGCTGAATCAACGGCGTTTGTCCCCACGATGGCCCGTATTCGTCACCTTCTGCGTGATCCTGATAAAACGGAAATTTATCACTCCTCGTTTTCCGAATTCATCGCGCAAAAGACCCTAGCGCTGGACGAATGGATTCAGGGCAGGCTGATGGAGTTTTGCGTATTAACCGCCAGTGCCGAGTATGGGCCGCTGAACAGGATTTACCATGGGCTGTTGGCTGATGCTGAGAGGCAAGCCACGGCATTGAGGGAATGCAAGCAGGAGTGGGTCGATCGATCAGTACTGTTGGGCGCAGAACCCGATCGACTGTTGGGCGATATTGACGACGCACTCGCCGCAGCAGCGCGTCTAGGTACTGCGGCAGAGTTAATTCGCTTGTTGCTTCTCTCTCAGCGACTGACCTTTCGCTACAACACCCTATTCGCGCAGTCTGCGGCCCTGGTTGCCAGAGCGTTGATTGCTCTTGGAGAGACACAACAGGCGCTCCGCCATATTGTACGATACGAGCACTTGATTGTGACGCCTGACGACGCGTTCGCGGTTGTCGTCATGCTTATCCAAACTCAAAGGCTTGATGAGGCACGGGCGCTCATCCAAAAAATCCAAACGGCATTGGCAGCCCTGGCCGACCGCGAACAGAGCCAGGAGGAGTTTCTTGACGTCACTTGTCTGCAGTTGCACCTTATGGCGCTAGTCAAGTTGGCCGGTGGGGAGGCGTACTTCAAACCTTTCCTCCTCAACATCGGACATATTCTGCGTCACGCTCGGAACGGATTTTCCGAAAGCGCAAGAGAAGGCATTACCTTGAGCCTAGTAGGTGACATGCTGGGCGCAGCGCTCTGTTTCGAAGGAAAATATACGCCACTTGCGGCAGTGCCATTGCCACCCGATGCGGATCGACGTCAACGAGTGGTGATGCTACGAAATCTGTTGTCACACGCTCACACCTACGCGTGTGACTACGGTATGACACTCCTTAGCGATAGGCTTCAGTTGGTGCTATCGGATATCGAGGAGCAGATTGACGCACCATTAGCCCCGACGGACACCAGTCTCGCTACTGTCGACGTATTGATTTCAGTGGGAGCCTCACCCGCCTTAGTGACACAATTTGTTAATGGTGTCGCATTGGACCCGCAAGCCCTGCCCCTTTTCACAAAGAACAGAGCGATGCCCGATGAGACTGCGTTTGATGAGGCGTATGTAAGGCTGCGCGCCGGATCTTTTCTGAGTGTATGGAGCATTCCACCGACTCTTCTGGACCATGGAGTTTCAGGCTGGGAAAGCGCACTTCAGTCCCTTGGACAGGCAATCGCCTGGTGTGACGGCACCGCAAGAAGAGCCAAAGTCACTTCGGATCTGGGCGCCTTGGATGAGGTCCGCAGCTTCCTGAATCAGAAGATTTTCCCTGAACTTGCTTTCTCGTTGTCAGTACGCATCACCTGGGAAAACAGCTACTTCATTCCCGAGCATATTGTACCGTTGCTCTACGATCACCTGACCCGGCTCTATGTGGATTGTCTGCCATCCGACGCCAAACGGATGCTTGACCACATGGATCAGGCGTTCAGCACTCAGCTCGGCCTTTACCAGGAGGGTTTCAGAGAGATCTTGCGTTCCTTCACTGCCCAATTCGCCAAAGCGAACTTGGGCGAGGAATTGAATGAGCAACTGTTGGACCTGATGTTTCGCTGGAAGGATTATATTCAGTCGAATGTTCAGAACCGATACGAATTGATTCCTGAAATGCTCCAGATGATCCCTCTGTTCACCCAGCTGGGAGCATCAGAGGAGGCTTTGAGAGTTTATCGGGAAGTGCTCGCAGTATCGATGGGACCAAGTTGGTACAAGGAGGATCAGCTTTCGTTAATGTCAGGGACCCTGAAGGCGTTTCCCCAGTATACGGACGTGTCCGATACAGCGTATCAACAGATCGCCGCGAACCTTGAACGCGCAAGCGGCGAGATGACCTTCCAGCGCTACGTCCGTGCAGAGAAGGGAAACTTCATTGGCGAGCTGTGTCGCCGTAAGCGCTATACGGACGCCATCAGTTATTTCAAACATCAGTCCTGCGGATCCGTGGAACAATTGCTTGAGCAAGCACGCACAGGAGATCTTGATCGAGTATCCGACCTGGTAGGCATGCGTTATCCAGGAGGATCACTGGAAGAGCAGGCATCGCTGCTGGAAATCCTCAAGAACATCCAGGGACATGCAGACTGGCGACTGTGCTGGGCGCTGCTGGAGATCTACCAAAATGGGGATAAGCGGCATCTAGGGGAGTGGGGCGAGGCATACGCGCGCATTGTTCTCAGTATTAATCAGCAACCAACCGACATTGCGTGGGTGACGTCGCGCGTGCAGATCATATGTAATTCGATGAATGCACAAAATGCCTGGTTCATGCTACGGGGCATGGTTCACATCTTGCCAGACTCGTGTGCAGCTCCGTTTAAAGCGATTCTGGAGAAGGTCCAAGGCAACCTTTCCAGGCAACAGCTTGATCGATTGGTTTCCGGGTACGCTGGACGTTATGGCCCGCTGGAAACCAAGAAGCAGAAAACGGCCCCCGATACCGACGAATCTAGCCAAGACCCAAACCTGGATGCTCTTTACCTTCCGGGGACGTTCGGCAAACAGTCCGCCATCACCGAGTCCCGCCGGGCGCTCGATGAGGCAAAGAAACAGTTTAAACGGAAAAATGAAGCGGTAGGCATCAGTGCCTGTCTTGAATCAATCAAAGTGCTACAGTCTGGAGGGTGGTCTGTATGGGACGCCGACGCTAGCACCCGCGAGGCAGTGGCCTTGATAGAAAGTCATACCAAAACCGCTGAGGATCTGACGCAACTCTACGGCCCCTTAGCATTGCAGGAACGATATTCCGAGCGCTGGCGCATCGCGTCTCGCCTGACAGAACTGTTCGCGAGCAAGCTCAATGCGGTGCAGCACGCCAGCGTGACATCGGCGGCAATTGACCATATCAGCCAAATCATTGGCGAAGCATCTGTCGCGCCGTTCACCTACATGGGCGCCAACGATCAGGGCGACCCATCATCGGCAGCGTTCGATCTGATCCTTTGGAGCTTGGATCACCCGAAATGGGAGCGCCGTGACAGCGCGGCTGCCATGTTGCTCTGGCTGCTTCGCTTCGACGACACCTACCTCAAGGAGGTTGCCACGCTGGCATGCTCGATGACTGCTCAGAATCGGGCAGACATCGCGTCCGCCGTACTCGATAAGCTTTCCATAGAGAAGCCAGTTGTGCTCTGGCAGCGGGTATCTCGTTTTCTGGATACTGACCGAATTATTAATGAATGCCAGCATGCGGGCCGTTATGCCACGCTTATTCGAATAGCGGAACGGGCCGCATCACATGAAGAGCTTAGTGCAGCGGCGTTTGCCGGCTCGCTTCGTGAGACATTGGTATCCACATCCTCCGTTGTGAGGGGTGCTGCGCCCGAGATCCCTGCTTACTGGCCGTCTACTCTGGATGCCGTTTGGCAAACGTTGATCGAAACAGGCGCTCTAGATCATGCCACCATACGACGGTTTGAATCTACGCTGGCAACCGTCTGTGCTCCATTGGAGGTATCGGTCGCCCATGAACTTGAAGGGTTGATCGCCAAAGGCTCTCGTGAGTCCGCAACATTTCCTGTCGGTCGCTGGACAGGCAAACTGCGGTATGCGATGAATGTCGCACTCTTCCCCTATGCTGGTGTGGAGTGCATTTTTCAGGTTGAGGCTGCACTGCGTAGCTACAACCCAGCTTCACTGACGGAACCCACCAATGGGCGCCAACTGATCGAAAATCTTACTCAAGCAGTTTTTAGCGCAAACCCACAAACTTACCGTCCTTCTGACAAAGACTGGGTGTATCTCGACTTTAAATTCGTCACCGAGTTTAAGCATCACTCAATACAAGTCGAGCTTGTATCTCGACTCATTCCATCGATGCCCCAAGCAATGCGACCACCTTTTGATAGGTCATTCACATCGGTTGAAATGCCTCATGCCGGGCACGATGCTAGATTAGCCGTATGTGGCCGTGTTCATCCAGTCATGACGCACTTTGGAACGCTGACCCCTGCTGTCCCCACACCTCAGTTTCTGCAACTGCTCGGCGTTGGTTCCTCCGCAACCGTCAGGTATCACTGGCGGGATGGAATCGTTTCGGGATCGACGTCAGGAGGCCGTCAACATGAAGCATCGTTGTTGGCCGTTCGCCGCGGGGCATTCGCACTTCCCCCTGGATGGCGCATAGGATGGGCATTACGTGTGAACAACGACATCGTGGCAACTCTAGACAGGTACTGAAAGTATGGGCCCGAAGATGACGACTATGACCCGACCCGAAACCCGGGTGGAATTTGAAGAGCGCATGCATCTCTATCAGGAGCAAATGCGTTTGGGATTGATGCATTTCGCAGAAGGGCTAGATGCCGAGGAAGACGTGCTAGCCGTACGCACGCTGCCTAATGGTCGCGTCGACTTGCTGAGTATCGATGAATCCGTTCGGGTACAGATCAATACGGCCTATCAGATGCTGAATAAAGACTTCCTAGCGATGGTCAAATTCCCTGACGAAAGGCTAAGTGAGGATGACTGAAGAGGCCCTGATTTTGTAGATAATCAGCAGTCCTTTCTGGTCGTTAACTCCCCGCCGGCATGGCAGCTTTGGGTCGTTTGCTGACGATCATACGGCCAATCAAACCTCCACTTCACACTCCCCCCCAGTGTCCGGACCGACTAAAACCTACACCCACCTTACCTACAAGACACTTGCTGTAGGCGCTGATGAGGAATTGATCCAACTGCTGAGAAATCGCTGACCCAGGCAGCCTTCAAGGCTTTGGCCGTTTGTGCTGGCTATATACCTGTTTATGTTGGGGCAGTCTCGCCCCAGAAGGTGGGGCAATTCCGCATCAGCGCCTACAGATGGTGTTCATCCACAGAAGCGACTCGCCCTGATGCTCGCTCACAAGCTGGATCTGCTTTGCATTTTCGATTCCATGGAGTGGCATCTCCAGTTTACTGATTTCCCACCCCGCGAATAATGCCACGGGGTAGGAAGAGCTATGTGACTCTATGCAAAACCCGCACCCGTATTAACTGGCCGGGCTGCGTTCACGAAACTCTTCATCTTAAGGCTACGGCATAACCCAGAAACAGACCTCGATGATCGAGCTGTCAGGCAGGCTGGTTTTGACGGTGAGGGTGACGTTATCCGTCGGTGCATTGGTATTGCTAACGCTTTGGAACGTAACGCCAGCTCCTCGCCATACGTTTTGCAGTACGCCGTCAGCGATATTCATCGGCGATTGCATTGGGCCGCAATGCGTCTCGAATTTCTTAACTGCCGCGTTTTTGAGAAACTGAACCGCATTTGCCTGCAGCGGGTAGCTCTTTTCAAAAGTAGACTCATTCTTGATCAGAAAAGTAGCGGTCTGGTCGACGTTGTAGAAGTTGAACTTCATTGCTTACTCCTTGGTTGATGAAGATGTCGGCTGGGCCGGCACTTTGCCAATATGAGTGGATGGGGCGTTGTAGTCCAGCACGGAGATCCACGAAATTGGGGATTTTTTGCTGAAAGCCTGAATAAACATCTACCCCGAAACTACTGACATAGAGCGGTTTTTTTTGGGGGGGGCGTCGAACGCCCTCGAGTCGGGTAACGACCGGGTACCGAGACCGCATTGGCCAGGGTGATTGCGGTGTTCGGTGCGGCGAAGCCGCACTGCGCTTATCTGTTTGCCAATCGCCGGGCCAATCGCATGAAAGTGCTGGTTCATGACGGGATTGGTGTTTGGTTGGCGGCACGGCGGTTGAACCAAGGAAAATTCCACTGGCCAGGCATTCGACAAGGTTGCGAGCTGGAACTGGATGCCGAGCAACTTCAGGCTTTGGTGCTGGGCCTGCCGTGGCAGCGCGTAGGGGCTGGTGGTGCAATCACGATCCTTTAAAAAGGCTGTAATTAACGCTGAATCTGCTGCCGTAGGTGGTCTGCTTTGGTAAAATCCACGCCATGACTTCCTTGCCCAACCTCGACCAAATGACCCCCACCAACTGCGCACTCTCGCTGCGCAGTTGCTGTCGAAGGTCGACACCATGGGCAGAAAGATTCACCGCGATGAAACAATTATCGGACAGCTGACCCACGAAATCGCGATCCTCAAGCGGCACCGGTTTGCCAAGCGCAGCGAACAGATCAGTCCTGAACAAGGCAGCTTGCTCAACGACCTGCTTAACACTGATCTTGAGGCTATCGCCGCTGAGCTGACGGCACTCCAGCCGGTTCCGGCTCCAGAAGAGGCGCGCCAAAAACCAAAGCGCGCACCGCTGCCGCCACAGTTTCCACGCACTATCATTCATCACGAACCGGAAAACACTCAGTGCTCCTGCGGCTGCCAACTCCAGCGCATCGGCGAGGACGTCAGCGAGAAGCTCGATTACACACCGGGCGTGTTCACCTTCGAGCAACATGTACGTGGGAAATGGGCCTGTCGTCAGTGCGAAGCATTGATCCAGGCGCCGGTGCCAGTCTACGTGATCGACAAGGGCATCCCAACCGCAGGCCTGCTGGCCCATGTGATGGTGGCGAAGTTCGCTGACCACTTGCCGCTGTATCGGCAGGAGAAAATCTTCGGGCGCGCCGGTTTAGCGATCCCTCGCTCAACGCTGGCCCAATGGGTCGGGCAGACCGGTGTACAGCTTCAGCCGCTGGTTGATGCCTTGCGAGAAGCTGTCCTGGCGCAGCGAGTCGTCCACGCCGACGAGACGCCGGTGCAGATGCTTGCCCCCGGACAGAAGAAAACTCACCGTGCTTATGTCTGGGCTTACTGCACCACGCCGTTTTCGGCCCTCAAGGCCGTGGTCTATGACTTTAGCCCGAGCCGTGCCGGTGAGCATGCGCGTAACTTCCTTGGCTCCTGGAATGGCAAGCTGGTGTGCGACGACTTTGCTGGTTACAAGGCTGGCTTCGAAAAAGGCATGACCGAAATCGGCTGCATGGCCCACGCCCGCCGCAAGTTCTTCGATCTGCACGTAGCGAATAAAAGTCAGTTGGCAGAACAGGCACTGCACTCGATTGGCGGCCTGTACGAAGTGGAACGCAAGGCGCGGGACATGGGTGATGAAGATCGCTGGCGAATACGGAAAGAAAAAGCAGCGCCGTTAGCGAAAGCACTGCACAACTGGATGTTGACCCAGCGCGATCTTGTGCCCAACGGATCAGCAACGGCCAAAGCCTTGGATTACAGCCTTAAACGCTGGGTAGCGCTGACGCGCTACTTGGAAGATGGGGCTGTGCCCTTTGACAACAACCGGGTGGAAAATCAAATCAGACCGTGGGCACTCGGACGCTCCAACTGGTTGTTTGCCGGCTCGCTTCGCAGCGGAAAACGGGCGGCGGAGATCATGAGCTTGATCCAGTCAGCGCGCATGAATGGGCATGATCCGTATGCCTATCTCAAAGATGTGCTGACGCGGTTGCCGACGCAGCGAGCGAGTGAGATTGAGCAACTACTGCCGCATCAGTGGGTATCTGCCTGAATCGTGCAACGGCGTACTTACGATTCACCCTCCTCACTAAAGGCGTCATATGTCCGCAACCATTCGCTATGCTGTACCGGAAGATGCACAACTCTTGCCCGCCATTGAAACCTCCGCTGCGCAAGCATTCCGCATGATTGAGGACTTGAGCTGGCTGGCTGATTCGCCTCCCATGTCCATTGAGCGACACCGCCAGCTCATCGCTCTATCGACATGCTGGGTTGCCCTTGATGTCGAAAATCGGCCGCAAGGATTTCTCAGCGCTGAGCGCCACGGTGACGATCTTCACATTTTCGAATTATCGGTCATGCGATCAATGCAAGGACAAGGTTTGGGGCGAAGTCTGGTTGAGGCCGCGAAGGATTATGCTCGCTCAAAAAGACTGCGTTTCGTAACGCTTACCACGTTCAAAAACGTGCCTTGGAATGCACCATTTTACTCGCGGATGGGATTCAAGGCTGATACCAGCACAGATTTGGATCAAAGGTTAGCGGCGATTCTGCACGAGGAGTACAAGCACGGATTCACTCCGGGAAATCGATGCGCAATGGTATGGCCAGTGACTTGAACAGAAAATTTCAGGCACCTACGTTGGTAGCCGTTAAACGTGTATTTGCCGGACGCTTACACACAGATGGCCATTGAAGTTAGACAGTTGCTGCCGTGCCAGTGGGTAACTCCATCGCATTGATCAAATGGGCGTACCCCACTAGATTTCCCATTTTTTCCCCTGTCGTAGGCAAGTTTTTCTTAACCGCGCCAAGATTTTCTTAAAATGTGCGC
Organism: Pseudomonas sp. FSL R10-1350; assembly: GCF_009600525.1. NCBI lineage: Bacteria > Pseudomonadati > Pseudomonadota > Gammaproteobacteria > Pseudomonadales > Pseudomonadaceae > Pseudomonas > Pseudomonas sp. FSL R10-1350. The sequence continues at coordinate 39,185 of NZ_WIVR01000014.1, read as the reverse complement.
CGAACACTCAGAAAATGTTAACCGTAAATGGCCGCGCAACCACTATTTTGGGCTTTCCGCTTATTGGTGGTAAGCGTCCCGCAATCACACCTTGCCGCATTGCGCTTTCTGGACGACCTGGGCTTTGAACGGTTTGGGATAAGAGCTACGTTGGCGCATGGAAATCCTGGCGATAAGGGTGAGCGCGCTCGCTTAAAAAAACGCGGACACCATCGTCCTTAATGCTGGAGTTCGGTAGGTGACTTGGCCGGACGGTTACATATCGCATGCGTCAGAGCATGAGCCGGCGAGGAAATTGTTGGGATAATGCGCCGATGGAGCGGGTGTTCAGGAGCCTGAAAACCGAGTGGATACCGAACACTGGCTACACGACGGCCCAACAAGCTCAGCGGGATATCAGCCATTTTTTGATGCACTGGTACAACTGGATTCGACCGCACCAATTTAATGGTGGGCTGCCACCGGCTCAGGCCGAGAAAAAACTTAACGTCGTGTCCGGGATTAGTTGACCACTACAGGGGGCAGCCAAGAAACCTTCGACTACTACGCAGATCTGCCCTGACTCTCTAGCAAACGGAGTTGTAGGGTATTCTACGGGTGGTGAACCGCACTACCGCCCCGGGTTTCGGAGACAACTAAGTATGACCGCTTATGGCCGATTGTGTTGAAAAAGTCGGCTTCGGTTTTCGGGTCAAAAAAGAGCGCATCTGAGATTGAAATCTTGAATCTTTGCAGAGGTTTTCGGGCTTAGATTTCACGTAGCAGCGTGCTAAAAAGGCGCTTTCACCGATCAATGTTCCGGCAGTTTGAGAAAACCGACTTTTTCAACAGAATCGGCCGATTGCAGCCTTTCGTGACAGGCAGAAATCGGCCAAAAGCGGACGATTGGGTATGCCTACAATCAAGGGGCGATTCATTCGGATTGAATCGCCCCTGGTTTCGTAGAAACATTTGAGCGACTGCTTATGGCCCAGAGTGTGTAAAAACGAGTCGCCAAATTCGAAGTGCGCGCTTCTGCGTTAAATCTGAAATTCATCAGCACATCAGCAGATGTGGATTTGGGGTAGAAGCGCGGTTTCCAGTCTGGTTTTGAGTAACTTTCGCACCGAAAAACGTTTTTACACAGCCTGGGCCGAAAGCAGACTACCGGACCTATGAGATCAGTCGAAGTCCTCTTCTCGTAACAAGCACAAAATTTAATGCGTTATTTAGGCCGAAGCCGAACAACAACTGGTATAGAACAAAAAAGCCCACCTGTTGGAGAGCAGGCGGGCCATTTGAGTTAACGTCAATTAAGAGGTTATTTCTGGATGATGCTGTCCGGCAATGCATAGGCAATGATGTAGTCACCGACATCAGGCGAGTGGCTCATGCCACCTGCGGAGATGACTACGTACTGCTTCCCGGTATTGGGTGATTTGTAGATCAGCGGGGCTGCAACCGCGCCAACCGGCAGGCGGGCTTTCCAGACTTCTTTACCGGTGGCCGAATCCAGCGCTCGCAGGTAGTAGTCCTGGGTGCCGGCGAAGAACACCAGGCCAGATGCCGTTGAGGTCGGGCCACCCAGTGTTGGCATGCCCAGCGGGATTGGCATGTGCGTTTTGATCCCCAGAGGGCCAGTGTCCTGGACGGTGCCCAACGGAACCTGCCAGACCAGTTTCTGGGTGTTGAGGTCAATGGCGCTCATGCTGCCGAAGGGAGGTGTGTTGCACGGTACGCCCAGTGGCGACTGCAGAATGTCGATTTTCACCCCGCCATAGATACCGGCGACTTGTGGGCGAATGGTTCCCATGAAACCCGGGACTTCATCGGTCGACACGTTGAACTTCTTGGTGTCTTCCTTTTTGACTAGTGACATCCGCAGCGGCATGCGCATGTCATTGACGAACATCATGCCGGTGTTTTCGTCGATGGAGATACCACCCCAGTTCATACCGCCCAGCAAGCCAGGCCATTCGATGTACGGTTTTTCACTTGGCGGTGTAAACGGACCCAGGTAGACGGAGTCTTTGAACATGATCCGGCAATACAGTTGGTCGAAAGTTGTCACGCCCCACATCGACTTCTCGGTCAGCGGGTCGACACCAATGGTCGGCATCCCGACCGAGAACGGTTGGGTAGGCGACAGGTGCTCGCCTTCTGCTGCTGGAGAGGTAGGAACCGCACGCTCTTCAACTTCTGTAACCGGCTTGCCGGTACGGCGATCCAGCACAAAAATGTTGCCTGTCTTGCTGGTCTGGATCAAGACCGGAGTCTTCTCGCCCTGGGCGTTTTTGATGTCATAGAGCACAGGCTGCGAAGGCAGGTCATAGTCCCAGACGTCGTGGTGAACGATCTGATAAACCCATTTGGCTTTACCGGTTGATGCATCGACTGCAACAACGGCCGTACCAAACTTTTCTTTAACCTGGTTGCGATCACCACCCCAGTAGTCGGGCGGGCCATTGCCCGTAGGCAGGTAGACCAGATTCAACTCTTTATCGTAGGTCGGAATTGTCCAGACGTTAGGCGTCTCCAGAGCGAACTGATGATCGTCTGCCACTGCGTTCTTGCCCTCGGGTGCACCTACATCCCAGGCCCACACCAACGCACCTGTCAGAACGTCGAATGCGCGTACGGCACCGGAAGGTTCGCCCGCCACAATGTCCCGTACCCAGCCGCCGACCACGGTGAGGTGGCCCATGACAACCGGCAGCGAGGTGGGGTGATAGCGCTTGCTGTTTTCAGTCGGGCCCATGCCTTTCTTGAGATCGACATAACCGTTGTCGCCAAAGCTCGGGCACAGGGTGCCGGTATGCGCATCAACCGCAAACAAACGGGCATCCACAGACGACACCAGTATACGCTGGCGGCACTGCTGCTCATTGCCATATGACGCCTTGACTTCAGCGCTTAGGCTGTCGTCTTTATCGATGTCGTAATAACCCACGCCGCGGCAAGTCACGTGCTCTTCGCTTTTGGCTTTGGGATCGAATTTCCAGAGCGGGGTCCCGGTATCACCGTCCAGGGCGGTAATCAGGTTTTCCGGTGTGCACGAGTACAGAACATTGCCGATCTGCAACGGTGTATTTTCATCTACACCCGCGCCGGCACCTGTGGTGCGACGACCTGTTCTGTAGGTCCAGGCAACCTGCAGGTCCTTGACGTTGTCCGAGGTGATTTGCGTGTAAGGAGCAAACCGTGTTCCCGAGGCATTACGCCCAAAGAACTCCCAGTTTTCAGGGACGTTGGAGGGCTCTTCTGCCTTGGGTGCGTCAGTGGCGGCGACCGGGTTCGAGATCCCGCCGTGCGGGTAGAACGCAGCAATAAATGTCGCGACCAGTGCCAGGAATACGGCAAACCCGAACCGGTTAGCGGCGCGCCGGGTGCTCAAGGACGTGTCCGGCAATGCGGCGCCGACCCACAGGCTGAGTGTCAGGATGATGGCAGGAATGACCAAGCGTGGAAGCAGTTCCCAATAGCTGAACTGACCCACTTCATAAAAGGCCCAGGCACAGGTCGCAAGGAATATGGCAACAGAGAGAGTAATACCCGAACGCTTGCGAAACAGAAATAGTGCCGCCAGTACGAGATAAGTCAAGCCTGCGATCAAGTAATAACTTGACCCGTCCAGCGCCACTAGTTTGACCCCGCCATAAATCAAAGCTAGTGCCACGGCAAATACAAATAGGGAAAAGAGTACCCTCGCGATAGTGCTCATTGAGCGTCTTGAAGTTTGAGATGGTTGGTCATTCGTCATTTAGTGAATGCTCTATGGGTGAATACAAAACTGCCCGCACGCTGTGCGAACAGCTGGGTCAAATGTTCAGTTCAACCCGAACAGGACTGGGCATGGCAGGTGTTGGAATCAGAACTACCGCCCTGCCGACAGCAAGCGAGCACCGGCAATCAGTGTAGCAGGTTGCTGCAGTCGCAATGAATATGCCGAAGGCTCTACGAAACGCGGGAAGGTGTTTGTCCGGGCACTGCTGGCTCGACGTTCCGAGAGTGAGCTGAAGACTCTGAGCTAGTTTATACAGGTGCTTCTTGGGATAAATCCAAAGGTTTGAGAAACATTGTTGGTGAAACAGTAATAATCCATGGTAAGGAGGGGGGTTGAAGTCCCAAATGTTTTCTCTTCTTTTTGACGTGCGAGTGACCTCAAAAGCAATAAGCGCTGAACACTAACGATCGCCGTTTCTGCAAGCGAAAGGCCGGATATCGCCACCGCGATTATTACTGTCTCCCCAATAATGTTTCTTAGTTCCCTGGATTTATCTGAAAAAAATATCGACATAAACTTAGCCTTACGGCTCACACGGGATGACATTCACCAGCCCTGCCACTTTCAGGGCCTGTTAGTCATGTGAAGCGAACATCCGAACGGTTTCGAGCACCCGCACCCCCGTCATATACCCGCTCATGGACACCCTCTTGCACAGCCAAGGAGGGATCAACTCGGCCCGGGTTCAGGTTATGACACCGCAGTTCTCAAGACGGTATCAGGCCAGAAAAGCTAAAGCGGGCCAGTTTCCTGCCGTGCCAGCGTGTCGTTGAGCGATACACCAAAATTTTTTGCAACGGAGCACACCCCAATGTTTTTTTCTTTCCGCGCGCTGCTGACCACCAGCCTGTGCAGCGGTTTGTCGCTGTGTATCTTGAGCCCGACTTCAGCACTGGCTGACACTTCCGACCTGATGAGTCGTTCTACACTAACCGGCGATTGGGGGGGGGAGCGCCAAAAACTGGTGGACAAGGGCATCACACTGACCGGTGACTACAGCTCTGAAACGATTTCCAACTTGCATGGCGGGATCAAGCGAGGTACGCGCTATGCGCAACAAATACGCGTGGGCGCCAAGTTTGATCTGAGTAAACTGCTGGACACCCCGGACGCTGGATTTGTGCAAATTCTGGTTAACGACCGTCGCGGCCACAGCGCCACGGAAGACTTGCTCGGCAACCGCCTTTCTGCGCAAGAAAACTACGGTGGCGAATACACGCGACTGACCGAGTTCAGTTACCAGCGCAATCTGTTTTCTCCGGACGTGTCTGCCAAAATCGGTTACATGGTGATGGGCACCGATTTTGGTGGCATGCCGATCCTGACCAACTTTGTGAGCGCCGGCTTTTGTGCACACCCATTGACCATGTCCAGCGGCAGCGGGTGGGGCAACTACCCGACGGCCCACTGGGGTGGAGAGTTGCGTTACGACGTCAACGACTCACTGACGCTGCAAACCGCGGTATTCCAGGTCAACCCAGAGCACAACAGCCTTCCCTCTGAAGCGTTTTCCATGCCCAGCCACGACTCCACCGGGGCCATTCTGCCTCTGGAAGCCATCTTCAATAATAACGCCTTTCTCAATGGCCAATACAAAGTCGGCTGGTACTACGACAGCTCTAACTCGCAAAAAATTGGCAGCACAGAAAAAAGCAGCAATCGCACCGGGGCTTACGTGTTGATGGACCAGGCAATCTGGAGGGATGAACAAGACCCTGAAAGGGTGCTACGCCTCTTCGGCCAGGCAGCCACCAGCAACGCAGCCACCTCACCAATGCGTCGCTGGTACTCGGTCGGCCTGGTTAAGCAAAAGCCTTTTGCCAGCCGCCCGCATGACAGCATTGCTTTGGGTTATGGCCGGGCCGTGCTCAACTCCCGTACGCGTGATGTACAAGAAGCGGCGGCGACCAGCTTCGGCGAATACGAGATGATTGCCAACCTCGACAATGGCGAGCAGATGATTGAGCTTAACTATGGCGCGCAGGTCACCCCTTGGCTGCTGCTGCGTCCTGACCTGCAGTACTACATTGAGCCTGGAGCGTTCTCCGGCAAAAAAAGAGGCAACGCTTTGGCCGTGGGCTTACAGATCAAAGCGACGTTTTAAACAAATGGAGTTTGAATCGCCCCGGCTTTCCTAGATAACTTTGAGCGGCTGCTTTTGGCCGGTTTCTGCCCCCTCACAAAGGGCCGCTATGGGTCGATTCTGTTGAAAAAATCGGATTTTCAGCTCGCCGGAGCTCAGGCAGGACCACCACCGGAGAACCTAATAACCACATTGAGTGGTTTCTCGGCCCTTCGTTGACCTTTGCTGCTCTGTTAATGGGTTAGTTTGAGGTTTTTGCTTCGTGCAGGCGCACCTATCCCGTAGAAGGTGGCCCTTGAGATGCAAGTTTGGCCAGACGTCGCAGGTTCTGTACCGCATCCTCTCAATATTGATGGTGTTGTAAATGATTGACTGCGCCAGTTGCTCCTCGGCCTTACTGAATCTGATGCCCTCGCCGAGAATCCCTCGGGCCAGACCTGAGGCCGCTCCTCAAAGGTCGTGGCTTGAATCGATTGCTGCGGGTGAGTGCGTAGTCTTCAGGCCAAGTCAAGCGTCGATCCCCGTTATCTATCCCAAGCCCGGAATGTCAGGCATTATCGCGCCAGATCGCTTTGGCGATTTGCCAGTGGACTAGGTTAGGCGGGGGGTAAGGTGAAGGACTCATTTTCAAGGCGTCACGGTTTCTCGCAGGTCGATGAAGCCGAAATCACTGTCCGGGAAGACGCACCGCAAGCGCTGCAGGAGTATCTGATTCAATTGAGCTACGAATGTGGTCTCAAGCCATCAGACCTGCGCCAAATAATCTGCCAGACATTGAAGGTCTTGCCCGACAAACAGAACTGGAGTGAGAGGCCCAATATCCACGAGGAAAACGTTCGGCGGCTTGAGCAGTGCAAGTGGTTCAAGGTGTATGACGTCATTGAGCGGCTCGATGATTACCTCGGCAACCGTAACTATGACTCTGGCGTGTACGAGCACTTCACTACTGAGCTGAACGAGTTCTTTATAGAGCACGGCATAGGGTGGAAGCTGCTGGAAGGTCGCATCGAAATCCGTGGTTCTGAATCCTTTGAGCAGGTTTTGACCTCGGCGAAAGAAACTGAGCATCAACATGGGCACGTCACGGCCAGCAAGGAATTGCACCAGGCGATTGCTGATCTCTCACGCCGACCGTCTCCAGACCCGACGGGGGCAATACAGCATGCCATGGCTTCGCTGGAGTGTGTCGCTCGGCAGGTCACTGGTGACCAACAAGCGACCCTCGGGAAGATCATGAATGATTCCCGAACTCTGATTCCAGCGCCATTGGATCAGGCTGTCATCAAAACCTGGGCGTATGCCTCGGAGTTCGGGCGGCACATCCAAGAGGGGCGTGAGCCGTCTTTCGAAGACGCAGAGCTCGTAGTTGGCCTGTGCGCCTCGGTCAGCAGCTATTTGATCAAGAAATCGAAGTGACTTAAGAGGGCTCACAAGATGATCTGGGAGAGCTGGTACTGGAAACAACCGCTGCTAGAGATGGCAGATCGTCTTGAGCACCTCAAAACGGCCAGTGCCCTGTCTGATGAAGAACTTGCCCAGGTGGAACGCAAGTGATGGAGGGAGGCGCGGAGGCGTTCGAGCGACGCTATCAACGCTTGGGGGAGAGGTCTGATTAGGCTTTGTACGAAAAGTATTGCCGCATGCAACGTAGGCTGCAGGCCAAGGTGACCATGGCTGCAAAGCTCTTGGCCAGCTTGTCATAGCGAGTGCCGATCCTGCGATTTTCTTTCAGCCAGCCAAACATCCGCTCAATGATGTTCCGTTGCCGGTATTTGGGCCGGTCAAACAGTCGGGGCAAGCCAGGTCGAGGCTTGCGCGGCATAGCGCGCAATGGGATTACCGGCTGCATTCGGTAACGGTCGCAGTACTGGCGCAGGTGCTCGGCATCGTATCCCTTGTCAGCCAGCAACCACCGGCTACGTTTACGCGGTCGTCCTGGCTTGCCAGCAATTTTTACAGCATCCAGCAGCGGCTGAGCGTGGGAGACATCACTGGCTTGTCCTGGTGAAAGCCTGAAATGCAATGGCACGCCATTGGCATCGCACACCATGTGAATCTTGGTGGTCAGACCGCCTCGACTGCGCCCGAAGGCATGGTCTAACGGTTCTTCAGGCCCCCCTTTTTCCCGGCGCCTGAAGAGGCTCGGGTTGCTCGTACTGCGGTGGAGTCGATCATCCAGGTGTCCAAGTCGATCAGTCCTTCCCGGTTCAGCCGAATATGCAGACGCTCCAGTACTCGCTCGAATGTGCCGTCGTCGCGCCAGTCACGAAAACGCTGATACACCGTTGACCAAGGCCCAAAGCGTTCAGGCAGGTCGCGCCAGGGAGCGCCCGAGCACAGGATCCACAGAATTCCGTGGAGAACCTGACGATCATCGTTGCGAGGACGGCCCATTTTCTGTTCTGGAGAAACCAAATCCTTGATCAGCTCCCATGACGCATCAGAAAGTTCGTAACGCCTTGCCATACGGGCCTCCAACCGGTCATGGCGGCAATTTTAGCCACAACGACTTTTCGTACAAAACCTAATTCGCCCAGTCTAGGGGGCTATAGATCGCCAGTCATCAGTAGCTCTCTCAGTATGCTGAGATTTTTCCTGATTTCAGCTTCTACCTTTCCAGAATAATCAAGTGCCTCAAGCGTATTCTTTGTTTGGTTCATTGCCTCTGCTATTATATCAACGGCAGTTTTTCTTGATGCTGCCATATTTTCTAGAGTCTGTTCCCCTGCATCTAGCATTGTTACGATATCTTGTTTGCTTAACTTATCATAATTCACGTTACGGAGTTGCTCTAGTATTAACTCTTGATCCGACATATATGATCCTCTTTATTATTATCGATTTGTTGTTTATGATAATATTAATTATTTCGTTGTTCCAGAAAAAAACAGCTGGGATAGTGTATCATAAAAAATATATTTCGAGCGAATGGGGAAAGTCGGTCGAGCCATGCGCATAACCAATCCATGGCATTGGACGCACAGTATATCGTTACCGGTGGATAAATGAATTAACCGCTCAATCCACTAGGTTGCGACGACGCAATCAGTTCGTGGACGGTGCGGTTTATCTATTACCCCCTCTAGATAAATGAGCAGGGACAAACTTCGCCACCCAAGATGGCACTTTTTCTACCGGCATGGGTTTCGCAATACCATAGCCTTGCGCTACATCACAACCTAGGTTCATCAGCAACACTCCGTGCTCAACCGTTTCCACCCCTTCAGCAATAACCTCGCGGTTAAACGATTTCGCTAGGCCGATGATCGCCTTAGTCAGCCCCAAGCTGTCTTTATCGATGAGTATGTCGCGTATAAAAGATTTGTCTATCTTGATTGACTGCGTGGGCAGTTGTTTAAGGTAGCTCAGCGATGAATACCCAGTTCCAAAATCGTCCAACGAAAATGTCACACCCAGATCCTGGCAAGCAATGAGGCACTGAGTGACATGTGATAAGTGTTCTATCACCACTGATTCGGTAATCTCAATATCCAACATCTGCGGCAAAACATTAGGGTGGCTGTCCAGCAAAAACTTTAGGGACTTTACAAAGTTTTCTTTTTTCAAATGTAATGCTGCAATGTTTACACTCACAGACCACGAATGACCCAAGTCCGCCCATTGTTCTATTTGACTGAGCGCCTGATCTATGACCCACTCGCCGATCTCCACGATCAGATCGCTCTGCTCAATCAACGGTATAAAATACTGCGGTAATATAAGTCCATCTCGCGGATGCTGCCAACGCAATAGTGCTTCAAAACCAATCACTGCCCCACTGCTCAAACTTATTTTTGGTTGATAATGCAAGCATAACTCACCATCATGTAACGCTTGGCGAACCCGTATTACGGTATCAAAAGCTGATTTATCCATCTTATCTTTTGATACATCAAACAAATGGAAACAGTTACGGCCACTTTGTTTGGCCTTATACATAGCCTGATCAGCATGACGTAGCAGTGTATCGGCACTCTCATTATCGTTTGGATAGAGCGTCACACCGATACTGACGGAAATATTAATGCCTATGCCATCGATGATGTAGACGGCGGAAAGGGCAGCTAAAAGCCTCTGCAGGGCGCTTTCCAACACCTTGGGATCCCGCACACCCAAAATCAGCACGAACTCATCGCCTCCCAAACGGGCTACGGTATCTTCGATACGCATACTATGTTTCAGGCGATCAGCCACCGCCACTAACAGACGATCACCTATCTCGTGGCCATAGCGGTCGTTAATCTGCTTAAACCCATCGAGATCAAGCACGCCCACGGCAACCGTGCTGGGCTGGCTCTTTGCTTTGACAATAGCCTGATCAAGCGCTTTGGACAGCAAAAAACGATTTGGAAGACCCGTCAGCTCGTCGTGCTCAGCCTGCCATTGCAAGGTTTCCAGAAACTTCCGCTTTTCGGTCACATCGAAACGAATGGAAACGTATTTCTGCCCCCGCTGGCTGGCATCATCGTACATGGGTACAATGGTGCTCTCTACCCAATACAGGCTGCCATCCTTTTTACGGTTGCAAATTTCACCTTTCCATACCTGCCCACGTGAAACTTTTTTCCACATATCAATAAAGAACTCAGGGGGATGCTGCCCTGAGTTTAGTATGCGGTGGTTTTGCCCAATCAACTCCTGTGCGCTATAGCCAGAAATATCACAGAACTGTTCATTGACATAGGTGATTATTCCGGATTTATCGGTTTCCGAGAAAATAGCTGCCGCATCCACCGCTGCACGGTATCTTGCACTCATATATAAACCTAATTCACCAAAATAGTCATAAGGTCACTACCTGTTGAACCGTTCAACCAACGAGTTTAAACCACGGGATGTACTTTCAAGTTCGCGGCCACGAATCACGGCGGAGTTAGCATTCTTCGCTGTTCTCTCAACCGTTCCCGCTACGTTATTAATCTGCCGAGCAATATCTTCAGCGACACTAGCCTGCTCTTCTGAAGCGGCTGCCATTTGCTGGCTCATACCACTGATCCGTTCAACAGCATCGCGAATGCCTTGGAGAGCACACTGCGCCTCTATAACTTGCTGTACACCGTGGTCGGCCTCGCGAATACCGAGTTTGGCAATGCTCACAGCCTCATCTGCGCCTTTTTTAAGGGTTTCAATGACGTTTTGAATTTGTTGAGTCGATACGCGGGTTTTAGCGGCCAAGGCCCGGACTTCATCAGCTACTACCGCAAAACCACGACCCTGCTCACCAGCCCTAGCCGCTTCAATTGCAGCGTTGAGAGCGAGTAGGTTGGTTTGATCAGCAATGGCTTGAATCACCCCCGCAGCAGCCATAATTTGCTGGGTTTCATTGGCAAGGTAATCCACAGCAGTGCTGATATTCGTGACGGTACTGGCCAGCAACTGAATGGCCTCACGGGAAGTACCGGCGACTTTATCACCTTGTTCAGCCAGTTCATTTGCTGCTTGCGCTTCCATGGCGGTTTTTTGAACATGCCCTGCCACTTCGTTGATTGAGGCCGCCATCTCCGTCATGGCGGCTGCCGTCATGTCCGTTTCCGCTCGCTGCTCCAGCAAGGCATTTTCAGTTTGGTTCGAGAGTAAGGAGGAATGCGCAGCGGCTTCAGCCACTTGGCTGGCCAGATCGCTTAGCCGAGTCAGTGCGGTTTTAAGGCGTGCATCCTCACTAATCAATATCATTTCCAACTGCGCTGAAGGGCCATACGTATCGCTGTAAGTGATGGCGCTAATCGGATCTGAAAAAGCGTCAGGGGCGCATTTCATGATATGACTCAACTGATGTTCCAGCCGCGTATAGGACCACCATCCTGTAACGAGAAAGAGCACGGCAGTTACCGCTTGTGCTGCCAGGCTTGGCAGCACGCTAGCCGCACCTATTGCCAACGCAGCCGCAGTTGTAGGTAAGACCATCCTCCTCATGAATGCCGCATAATGACGATTTTGGGGAATGGAATTTTTACCTGCACGCAACCGGTCATACAGCTTTTGTGCGCGATCAATTTGCTCCCGAGTCGGCTTGACTCTAACGGACTCGTAGCCTGTTAAGCGGCCATCTTCGAGAATAGGTGTCACATACGCACTGACCCAATAGAAGTCACCATTCTTGCAGCGATTCTTGATGATACCCATCCAGCTTTTGCCAGCCTTCAGATAGCCCCACATCAGCCCGAAAACAGCTGGAGGCATGTCGGGATGACGAACCAAATTGTGCGGACTGCCCAACAACTCTTCACGAGAATAGCCACTTATTCTCATAAACTCGTCATTCACATAGGAAATATTCCCATTCGTATCCGTAGCAGAGATCAATCGCTGCTGGACTGGAAATATTTGTTCAACGGTTGTGACAGGCAGGTTCGAGCGCAAGATGAGTCTCCATGAGCAATAATGGCATTATGCCATAGGGCGTGACTAACGGGTCATGCGAAATAAAGGGAAATCACAGAGCACTGAGATGTTTGTACGCTAAGCCATGGTTCTCAGCTGCAACCATTATCTGACACTGGTGACTTCGGTTGAAGTCCCCCTGCCAGTGCGAATTAGGTTTTGTACGAAAAGTCGTTGTGGCTAAAATTGCCGCCATGACCGGTTGGAGGCCCGTATGGCAAGGCGTTACGAACTTTCTGATGCGTCATGGGAGCTGATCAAGGATTTGGTTTCTCCAGAACAGAAAATGGGCCGTCCTCGCAACGATGATCGTCAGGTTCTCCACGGAATTCTGTGGATCCTGTGCTCGGGCGCTCCCTGGCGCGACCTGCCTGAACGCTTTGGGCCTTGGTCAACGGTGTATCAGCGTTTTCGTGACTGGCGCGACGACGGCACATTCGAGCGAGTACTGGAGCGTCTGCATATTCGGCTGAACCGGGAAGGACTGATCGACTTGGACACCTGGATGATCGACTCCACCGCAGTACGAGCAACCCGAGCCTCTTCAGGCGCCGGGAAAAAGGGGGCCTGAAGAACCGTTAGACCATGCCTTCGGGCGCAGTCGAGGCGGTCTGACTACCAAGATTCACATGGGGTGCGATGCCAATGGCGTGCCATTGCATTTCAGGCTTTCACCAGGACAAGCCAGTGATGTCTCCCACGCTCAGCCGCTGCTGGATGCTGTAAAAATTGCTGGCAAGCCAGGACGACCGCGCAAACGTAGCCGGTGGTTGCTGGCTGACAAGGGATACGATGCCGAGCACCTGCGCCAGTACTGCGACCGTTATCGAATGCAGCCGGTAATCCCATTGCGCGCTATGCCGCGCAAACCTCGACCTGGCTTGCCCCGACTGTTTGACCGGCCCAAATACCGGCAACGGAACATCATTGAGCGGATGTTTGGCTGGCTGAAAGAAAATCGCAGGATCGGCACTCGCTATGACAAGCTGGCCAAGAGCTTTGCAGCCATGGTCACCTTGGCCTGCAGCCTACGTTGCATGCGGCAATACTTTTCGTACAAAGCCTAGGGCTGACCATCGGGCGAGCGTTGCTCTGGTGAATGCGATAAGGACTCGGCAATGACGAAGGGATGGGGAATCCCATAGGACTTTGAAATAAATGTTAGGGCTATGCGTTTGCCGGCTGCCACAGTCGGTCATCATAGACAAGCCGAGTTCAGGATTCGACAACACCTCCACAGGGCAACGCCAATCATAAGGATGTTAGACGTAAACGCCATGTTCAATCTGATTCAATAACCTATCCACATCTTCATAACCTAAACGCGTCGACAACATATCGCATGGGACTTGCCATCCTAGCCCGTAGGCCGGATCACGCAACCAGCGTTCGGCATGCTTGCGCGTTCCAAATACCCGCGTTGCTATCATCAGAACCTGCTCGGACCGCCCCGCGAAGCACCTGTGAACCATGCTCCAGCACGCAATTGGGGCGCTAGGGCTTAACGCAACTATCTGCAAATCATTCATAGATTACATCTCGAAGATGTCACCGTTTAACCGCACAGCCTGCCAATCGGTTCTATTTCCCTACCTTTCTGCACGGCGATTTCGAGTAACCTCCCTCGTTTTTCAGACCTCTTCTGTAGCAGCTCTCGGGCTTCCGCTTCCATTTGAGCGGCATCATGCCATTTACGGGTTTTGATTTTGCGCCGGCCTTTCATTCCATCTCCTCAATGTCAGTAATCATTACTATCAGCAGCCGCCGAATTACGCACCGCGCACCATAGTCACACCGCACAGGATAGCTCAGCCCTTGCTGCGGCCCATGCGAGTGATGGTAGGGCCGGAAGCGCCCACACCAAGACAGCTTATCGGGGTGAAGGCCCAATAATTTCCGTTCGAATTCGATCCATCATTGAGTCCAGCGTGACGGTTTCGTCCATAAAAAGGTAACACTGCGTCAAAATCGTCAAAGGATGTACACCCATGGCAGCGGCCAGCGCTTGAACCATTTCAAGCGTAGGGCCCTTTCCGCCGCCTTCCAATTGGCTCAGGTAAGTCTGGCTGCTATGCCCCGCGAAGTCTTCCTGGCTGAGATGACGAGACTTCCTCATCTGTCTCAACGCCTTACCAAATGCCTGTTTCAGCTCCATTTTTTTCATTCCCATAAAAGGAATGATGAAGCCGTCTTGAACGTCAGACATCCATTAACTATTGTTAATATTTTTGGGGTTTTTTCAATGTTCAAAACGTATAGACATGCAGAGCTCAGCCCTGCAGCCGTTTTCGGTGGTGGCGTCGCCAGCTACTGGCAGTTCGTTGAGCTGGAGGTACACCATCCCTGGTTCTACATCGAATTGGTGAGGGATTATGGCGACGACATCGTGGGCAGCATGTTGATGGTCCCAACGGTGCCGATACTTCAACAGATGCTTTCGGAGTTGGATGAACGCTCATGGTTCGGCCAAGCACACCTGATGTCTCCTGGCCATCTACGAGGAGGTGACAACTGGAAAATGGAGCCACTGATTGAGGTAGGTGTTGCTCAAGACAATAAAGGTGAGGTCGAAGGGTATCTGTTCAAGGTTGCGGGAGGAGTCAGTTACAGCACCCACCACTCACGCGATCACAGCAACCTAAAAGTGACTGAGATAATTTTCTCCGCAGATCGCGATTTGCGAGCTTATGGAGGGTAACAGTCCTTAGCAGCCGGCCACGAATCAGGAATCTCTTGGGAGGGGGCTGATTGCTATAAAGTTTCTTGGGCAGGAGACATCGTGACGGTAACTGTTGGTCGACACTACGAGGTCGTTGACCAAACGACAGATGTGAAGATGGTCAACTCCAAGTCAGCTGGAATGCGAACGGCTGGTCAGTACGCGCTATTGCGCAATCATGTCTTCTTTTGAAGCTGTGAAACCGGCCGCTCCAACATTGATTGCGTTAGCCCATGCATATCGGCATTGGCTTGCCAGATCAAAAAACGGCTATGCATATCTCGAACAGCAGCTAACAGCTTCTGATTGTTTGCTGTCAGTTTCTCAATGTGCTCGTTGGCTGCCTGAATATCGCTAATCCAGCCCGGTTTCAGCTTCTGAGCCTTCAATGCCGCCTTGCAATTCTTCATCGCTAAATCCACGGCAGGTAGATTCATCAGGGACTGGCGAGCACGACTGATACCCAGTTTTTCTTTGCAGGCCTCAACGAGCAAAGGCCAGGTCAGCTTCGGCTCTGACCATTCCTCAATCAGCTTAATGATGCGTTTCTCATCCTTTGGCGTTAAATGCCCCATCGTTAACCCTCGATCTCATCAAGCAAAGCTAAGACGTCATCCAACGATGACAACGCCTCTTGCGCCTGGTTCTCTTCAATGACTTTGACCTCGATCAGCCCCGACATTGCGGCGGCATTTTTGGTCAGCGTCCAACCGTTATCGGCGTTCCACACAATGTCACCGTTTTCGAGTTCGGAGTTTTCCAGCATTTGGATTAGCGCCTCGCACTTAAAGAGCTTCTCACCCAGTTTTTTGGCCGACTCCGATGCCCCAAACACACCCCGAGACCGTGCATCCAGGGCTTTATCGAGGCGGCGTTTGAGGTCGTCGCTTTCTTCCTTGAGGTTGGCCAACTTCACCTCATCCCCCTTGACGCAGCCAAGCCGCCCGCAGTCCAGACAAGCGCCCATTTTCGGGCAGGGCTCGGACGCGAAGTTGTGCACACAAACGCCGAGATGGGTTTGATGGATAATGCGGTCCTGCTCACCCTCGCGCAGTTCCATCACCTCAATCAGGCTCAGCGGCTGATTGGTTTTGACCTTCTCCAGACGCTGAGTCGCTGTGCTCTGCTTGGTTTTGGGGTGGTACGCCGCAACCCCTTGAGTGCGTTCCTCGATGGTCTCGTGGTTGTAGACCGATCCCATCGTCGTGCGCCCGGAGAAGGCGTCAATCAGCAGCTGCGACAGACCGGCCTGGTGCATCCGCGTGTTCAATTCGTGCCGAAACGCGTGCGTGTTGACCTTGACACCGGGGTATCCATGGCGCTCGAACAGACTTTTCCTTACCGGGTTGTTCGAACCGCCTAATTCCACAGCCATTCGGATAGTGCTCACCGCGATCTCTACACCAAACCCGTGTGTCACAGCAATGTGGCCTGAGTCTTCAGCCAGCGCTCCCGTGCGCACGGTGAACAAGGCATCACGATACTTCACCCGTGCTTTACCCTGCGTGTACGGAGTGGTGTATGGAAAATCCTTCGGGAGATACTTCTCCCGCAACAGCACATTGAGCTTGCGCAGCGTGATCACACACCGGTCGTCAAACTCAACACCCTGGAGCTTGCCCTTGGCGCGGATCTGCTTCCCTGTGCTGGTATCCCATCCTTCACGGATTTCGGCCAACAGGTCTCGGGCGGCGGGGCTGAGCGCCTTTTTCTGCTCCAGGGGTTTGAGGAAGTTGGCATTGAATTGGGATCGCCAAGCGTTCTCACGACTGGAGAGTTTCAGCGCGGCACAGGCTTCGGCACAGGTGAGCGGTTCATCAGGTCCCTTGGGGGGCAGCCCTTCATGGGGCGGGAACTCATCGGGATGGTCTTCCAGCCAGGCGGCGTAAGCCCGCGCCTCATCGGTGATCGGTTGCAGTAAGGTGATGACCCTCTCGATGACCGGCTCCATCTCGGGCTTAACGACGGGCTTCAGCGTGACCTGGTTTATCTTTTCCGCATACCAGCGCAGGAACAGGCGCCCCTTACCCTGGGTGTCCTCTTTGAACACTAGGCAATCCAATTCAACATCCGCCAATTCACCCACACGACTCGGGGCGCTCAGCAACAGCGCACAGGCGGATGTCACAACGATATCGAGCGGGCGTGTCAATTCGTTATTGAACATCTCCCCGAGCGCTTTGATCGCTTCGGGCCTGGGCAGCTTCTGTTCCCGATCCGCTTTTTGTTGCTTGAGTGTGCCACGGGGCTTCAGCGTCAGCGGAGAGGTCCACCGAAAATCGGTCTTGAGCAGTTTTTTGGCCCGCATCAGGGTGATGAGGGCCGCAAGTGCCAGCCCGGAACGGTATGCGGTGTCGCCTTTTGCCCAGTGACGGTTCAGGTGCTCGCACGCTTTATCACAGACAGCGGCGGACACCTGCGTCACATCCCGCGTGCCGGTCAACTCGAACAGGGCGGCTTCCAGCACCTTCAGGGCATCCAGCCACTCTCCAACAGCCTTTTTCTGCAAATACACCCGCCGGTACACCATGATGGCCTTGGCAAACTCCGTGAAGGGTGCCTGTATCGCCTTCGGGGCAACTCTGGTCGATCCCAGTGCCGTGAAGCTACAGCTTTTGAGGCCATGCTCGTGCCAACTGCCGTCTTCCCAGCAAATACTCTCGTGCACGCGATTGGGAATGCCTTTGGGCAGGGTCTGTTTTGCCCATTGGATAAACGCCGCGAGCTGAGCCTCCGCAGCCAGTTGGCTCCTGGGCTTAAAATCGACAATATTGTTCGTCGGCTCAGAATCAAACGCTTCGGTCACTCGCCTTTCCTCCCTGATTGGCGCATGGCCTCACAATCCAGAATCACCTTGCGGCACGCCAGAATGGCCCGATCCCAGAGCACGCCGGTCGTTTTATCCGTGGCAAGGGTTTGCGCCCGACGACGCTCCAACCGCTCCAGAACCGCGCCGTGATCGGCGTCCAGCAGGGGTTGGAATTTTCCGCAGGGATAACAAGTGAAGGGGGCATCGAGATGGCAGGTGGCAATGGCACCGCACACTGCCACATCCTCGATTTGTCGATCCGCTCGATCCCCGTTCTTTGCTGAGGTGCGATCCGTGACGATGATCCCGGTGAACGCATTCACAACCAAGGCCAGATGGTCGCTCATCTTCGCGTCGATCAACGCCAGCAGTTCAGCCGACACCTGGCGGTACTTTCGCACTGTCTGAGTATTTTTGTGCATCAATGCGCGGGCCATCGACCACTCGTCCAGCCCCGCATTGGACAGGTCCGTGCCGAGGGTGTGCCTGAACCGGTGTCCCCGTGTCACTTTCAGCGGCTGATGGGTGCGAGGCGAAATCGGAAAGCCCTCCATCCGCTCGATTCGCTCATGCCATCTCCGAACCGTGGCTGATCCAACATGAAAGATCGGCTGCGGTGCCTCTTCGAGGGCTTTTTGCAGGGGGCTATCCAGCAAAACAGGGGGGGCAAGCCGCTCCGAAAATTCTGCCTCATCATCCAGCTTCCGACGAAAGAGCGGCACATTCTCAATGGCTGCATTCCAGTCGGCACCGTCTGGATAGGTTTGCCAGAGTTGCGCCAGAACCATGTCCTTGTAAGCCTGCACGGTGTTGTAGAGGTCCTCATCCAGACTGAAGGTTTCGGACTTTGTTCGCCAACCCGCCTCGTCGTCTTTTTGCTTTGCCCAATGAAACCTGACCTTGCAGCCCTGGTCGGTTTTCGTGAAATCACCAAAAACCATCATGCGTACCTGAGCGCCACGCTGCCCGTAAATCATCAACAGGCGCAGATACAGGTACTGCTCGGGATCTAGCTGACCGTGACAGAACTGCTCATGTATCCATTGGTGCAGCGCGTCCTGCTCCACCTGCGTGAACGGGCCTTCTTCGGGGGCCAGGCTGAGGACCACATCCTTGCTGGAACCCTTTTTCCTGGGCAGTGCCTGGTAGGCCTCGATCAGGGGTCGCGGCGGACGTTGTTCGAGGGATTCGCAGTCGTGCCAAAAGGCCATGAAAGCGCCGAGAGTACTGGATTCGTTCCCGTTAAAGCGCTCCCGCAGAGCGATCAGGTGATTCTCGTTGAGCGGGTCAAGCCCGGCCTGAGCAGCCCGCGACAACACACTGGCGAGCTGAGCAACCGAGTCCGCTGCCTGATCGGCCATTCGATACGCCAGGGCGGCGTGCAACCAGGGCTGCCAATCCGGCGAGACGCAGGCAAGGGCCGCTTCCCAGTTCACTGAGAGTCTGGCCGATTTATCCGGTTTCCACATCGGTTCTGCGGGTGTGAACACCTCCCCACATTTCGGCAAGCGAGGCGCGCCCAGCCATACATCGAGGCTGTCCTTCGTGGGTGCCTGAAGTGCTTCGACGGCGATGTTCACGCTGAACCTCCTGGTGTCGTGCCGGCTTTCTGACGATTGGCCTTAAACCGCTCGGCCCGTTTCTGTATCGCTTTGTCTGCCTCCTCCTTCCAGAACTTCGCGCCGTAGAGGCCGGGCATGTTCGATTCGGGACTCCAGCCGAACATCCATGTGAGGGTCTTTTGAACTTGCGTGGTGCGATCCTCCGGCGTGAACGCTGCCAGCTCCTCACGCATGCTTTCCAGCATCGTGTAGACCGCGTCATGCCTGAGAATATGCGGGTGCACATGAGCCAGTTCCGGCGCTATTTCTCGAACCCTGGACAGAACGCCATCGATTGCCTTGATGGTCAGAGGCCCGCCCTCATTTCGCTTGTGCGCCACCAGCAAAAACGGATGCTTCCTCGCTTGCGATGTGCCGCTACGGGGCCTTCTTTGGCGATATTTCGATTCGTACTCAGTGATCGCGCCATAGAGTTCATCGGTCATCACCAACATGCGCTCGTGGGTTTTGAATTGCGGAGCCATCGTTCGCGGATCGAGGCTCTCATCCTCCAGGTTGACCACCGCCAGTTGACGACTGTGCCAGTGAATATCGCTGGTCTTGATCAGCAGCATCTCTGAGCGTCGCAGCCCCATGTCGAGTCCCAACAGCAAAATGATGTAGTTACGCAGCCTGATTGCGCCATCTGAAAAGGGGTTCTCGGCGCTATTCGGATGCATGATTTCCAGCAATCGAGTTCGCTCCTGACTCGTGAGCCCCTTTATCTCGTGCATTCGCGTTTTTTTCCATGCCGGTCTGGCCGCTGTGATCTTGCGGTTGATGCGCTTCTTCAGATCGTCCACCGCCTCATATCGTGTTGAGTGATCACCCAACTTGTCATAGAGGAAGCCCAGATAGTCGCGTACCGCTTCGATTCGCTGCTGCGCATGGGCTTTGCCAACGGATCTGTATGCAGTCGGATGTAAACGTATCCCCGCATACTTCATGGCCAAGGTTTCCTTGCGAAACCCCGCGTCCGACACAAATCTAGAAAGCTCACTGTCTGTCAGGTATTGGCTGTGAGGGCGCTGTTCGAGGCGAGAAATCAGATCAATGGAGGAAAAGGACAGAAACTGCTCAAGCACAATCAGATGCTCAAGGTACTTCTTTGTTGTTTCCAGTGCTCTGCCGGAGTGCTCCATGGTGATGTAAAGATTGGGGTAGTAAACCGGGATGCAGTCTTGCACCAGCAGCTTTCTACGAGCACCATTCACAATCTGCTCTATGAGCTGGAAATCCATGTTGCTCCCTCATAAAACATAACTTTTCTAATTATAGTCAGGAATAGGGTAAGGTCAATGCAAAACCTAACGTTTTGCTTTCCAGAATTTAAGCGTTTTCGCTACCATTAAAGCACTGAAAACACAGGATTAAAGGCGAATCAAACCATGTCAAAAAGTGACAAAGCAGGCAAAACAGGCTCTTACGTTTTCACCATGCATCGGCTGAGTAAGGTTGTTCCGCCGAAGCGGGAAATCCTGAAAAACATCTCCTTGTCGTTCTTCCCTGGCGCCAAAATCGGCGTACTGGGCCTGAACGGTTCGGGTAAATCTACTCTGTTGAAAATCATGGCTGGCGTCGACACCGAGTTCGACGGTGAAGCCCGTCCAATGCCAGAGCTCAATGTCGGCTACCTGCCGCAAGAGCCGCAACTGGACGCCAGCAAAACCGTGCGTGAAGTGGTCGAAGAAGCGGTGAGCGTGATCAAGGATGCGCAAGCGCGCCTGGATCAGGTTTACGCTGAATACGCCGAGCCGGATGCCGACTTCGACAAGCTGGCCGCTGAACAGGCCAAGCTCGAAGCGATCCTGCAAGCCGGTGACGGTCACAACCTTGAGCGCCAGCTCGAAGTGGCGGCCGATGCCCTGCGCCTGCCCGCCTGGGACGCCAAAATTGAACACCTGTCGGGTGGTGAGAAGCGCCGTGTGGCCCTGTGCCGCCTGCTGCTGTCGGCCCCGGACATGCTGCTGCTCGACGAACCAACCAACCACCTGGACGCCGACTCGGTGGCCTGGCTGGAGCACTTCCTGCACGACTTCCCGGGTACCGTGGTTGCGATTACGCACGACCGTTACTTCCTGGACAACGTCGCCGGCTGGATTCTGGAACTCGACCGCGGCGCCGGTATTCCTTACGAGGGCAACTACTCGGGTTGGCTTGAAGCCAAGTCCGACCGTCTGGCCCAGGAATCCAAGCAGCAGTCGGCCCATGAAAAGGCCATGAAAGACGAGCTGGAATGGGTCCGTAAAGGCGCCAAGGCGCGTCAGTCCAAGTCCAAGGCGCGTCTGCAACGCTTCGAAGAACTGCAATCGCAGGAATTCCAGAAGCGCAGCGAAACCAACGAAATCTACATCCCGGCCGGTCCGCGCCTGGGTGACAAGGTGATCGAGTTCAAGAACGTGTCCAAGGGTTACGGCGATCGCGTGTTGATCGACAACCTGTCGTTCGTGATGCCTAAAGGCGCCATTGTCGGCGTGATCGGTGGTAACGGTGCCGGTAAGTCGACCCTGTTCCGCATGCTGATGGGCAAAGAGCAGCCGGATTCGGGCAGCATCGAAGTGGGCGAAACCGTGCAACTGGCCTGTGTTGACCAGAGCCGTGACGACCTGGATGGCAGCAAGTCGGTGTTCCAGGCGATTTCGGATGGTTCCGATGTGATCCGCATCGGCAACTACGAAATCCCGTCGCGTACCTACGTGGGCCGTTTCAACTTTAAAGGTGGCGATCAGCAGAAGTTCGTCAAGGACCTGTCCGGTGGTGAGCGTGGTCGCTTGCACCTGGCCCTGACCTTGAAAGAGGGCGCCAACGTGCTGCTGCTCGACGAACCGTCCAACGACCTTGACGTTGAGACCTTGCGTTCGCTCGAAGAAGCGCTGCTGGACTTCCCGGGCGCTGCCATTGTGATCTCTCACGATCGGTGGTTCCTTGACCGCGTCGCGACTCACATCCTGGCGTACGAAGACGACTCGCAAGCGGTCTTCTTTGAAGGCAACTACACCGAGTACGAAGCAGACCGTAAAAAGCGCCTCGGCGAAGCGGCTGCCCAGCCGCACCGCGTGCGTCACAAAAAACTGGCCCAGTAAGGCCGGTTTGCAAGAAAAACGGAGCCCCTCGGGGCTCCGTTTTTTTTGGGGGATCCTGTAGGAGCGAGCTTGCCTCGCGATCTTTTGATCGTTTAAAAAGATCGCGAGGCAAGCTCGCTCCTACAGAATTGCGTGTTTTTATTGGTGCAAAACTGGGTACATAAATCACTTTTTTGGTGCGCAAAAACCGCATAAAACCGGGGCTATTTATATAAAAGCACCATTTAAATTCATAACTGCGACATTTTGCGCTGTCGCGGTGCGGCATGACTTGTTAAAGTTCTGGCCAATCTCCGTTTAACGACAACAAATTTGCCGAGACTTTTCCCATGATCGAATCCGTCGACCACTTCCTTTCCCGTCTGAAAAAACGTGACCCGGACCAGCCAGAATTCCACCAGGCAGTGGAAGAAGTCCTGCGCAGTCTGTGGCCGTTTCTTGAAGCCAATCCGCATTATCTGACTTCAGGCATTCTTGAACGCATCTGCGAACCAGAGCGTGCCATTGTGTTTCGCGTGTCATGGGTCGACGACGAAGGCAAAGTCCGCGTTAACCGTGGTTTCCGCATCCAGATGAACAGCGCGATTGGCCCGTACAAGGGCGGCTTGCGCTTCCACCCGTCGGTGAACCTTGGCGTGCTGAAGTTCCTGGCGTTTGAACAGACCTTCAAAAACTCCCTGACTTCGTTGCCTATGGGCGGCGGTAAAGGCGGTTCGGACTTCAACCCCAAGGGCAAGAGCGACGCTGAAGTGATGCGTTTCTGCCAGGCCTTTATGAGCGAGTTGTACCGCCACATTGGTTCTGACGTTGACGTACCGGCGGGCGATATCGGCGTGGGGGCGCGGGAAATCGGCTTTATGTTTGGTCAATACAAACGCCTGAGCAATCAGTTCACCTCGGTGCTGACCGGCAAGGGCATGAGCTACGGCGGTAGCCTGATTCGCCCGGAAGCCACCGGTTTTGGTTGCGTGTACTTCGCCCAGGAAATGCTCAAGCGCAGCGGTCAGCGTATTGATGGCAAGCGCGTGGCGATCTCCGGTTCCGGCAACGTGGCGCAGTACGCGGCACGCAAGGTCATGGACCTGGGCGGCAAAGTGATTTCGCTGTCGGACTCCGAAGGCACCCTGTATTGCGAAGCGGGCCTGAACGATGAGCAGTGGGACGCGCTGATGGACCTCAAAAACGTCAAGCGTGGCCGCATCAGCGAGTTGGCCAGCCAGTTTGGCCTGGAGTTTCTGGCCGGTCAGCACCCGTGGAACCTGGCGTGCGATATCGCCCTGCCATGCGCCACGCAAAACGAGCTGGACGCCGACGCGGCCCGTACGCTGCTGAGCAATGGCTGCCTGTGCGTGGCCGAAGGCGCGAACATGCCGACCACCCTTGAGGCGGTTGATCTGTTTATCGAGGCGGGCATTCTGTTTGCGCCGGGCAAAGCCTCAAACGCAGGCGGCGTGGCCGTGAGCGGGCTGGAAATGTCGCAAAACGCCATGCGTCTGTTGTGGACGGCCGGTGAAGTGGACAACAAGCTGCACAACATCATGCAGTCCATCCACCATGCGTGCGTGCACTACGGCGAAGAAAACGGCCGTATCAACTACGTCAAAGGCGCGAACATCGCAGGTTTCGTCAAAGTGGCTGACGCCATGCTGGCTCAGGGCGTGGTGTAATCCGGTTCGATCGCGAGGATCTCGACCTGCAGATCGCCTGCAGGCCGGATCCACAGCACTTCATCACCCAGCCGCGCGCCCAACAGCGCCCGGCCCAGCGGTGAGCCCCAGTTAATCAGGCCCTGCGCTGCATCGGCCTGATCTTCCCCGACCAGTTGCACGCGCTTTTGCGTGCCGTGTTCATCGACGTACGTCACCCAGCTGCCAATCTGCACCTTGTGCGTTGACGTCGCCGGGGCGACCACGTGTGCGCTGTGCAGGCGTTGATTGAAGTAGCGCAGGTCGCGTTCCATGTCGGCCAGGTGCTGTTTATCGGGCAAGTCTTTGCGGGCGGCCTCCTGGCTGTGCAGGCGTTGCAACTCGGCGACCTTGGCTTGCAGTTGCTCAAGGCCCTGGGCTGTGACGTAGTTCGGCTGTTCGCTGACCTGACGCTCAACCGGCGTATCGGCCTGATTGGCGGCGCTGTCTTCGTTTACAAATGCACGGCTCATGATGGCAGTCCCTTTGTTAACTGTGATCTCCCGTAGAGCTGCCGAAGGCTGCGATCTTTGCTTTTAAAGATCAAAAGATCGCAGCCTTCGGCAGCTCCTACAGAGGTTTTTCCAGTGCCGAATGCTCGGCCAACTCCTGTTGAATAAACCCGGCAATCATGGCGCGGTATACCGCTTCGGCAACCTCCGGGTTGGCGCCCAGTTCGTCGGCCAAGTGCCGGACCTTGTTGATCACTTGCTCAACCCGTTGCGGGGCGCGTACCGCGTCGCTGTCTTTTTTGAAGCGCGCCGCTTGGGACACGTAGGCGCCACGCTCGGCCAGCAGGCCGACGATCTGGCGGTCAAGTGCGTCAATGTGCCCGCGCACTTGATCCAGAGAATCACAATTAACCGTCATGTTCTAAAGCTCCTTTTAGTAGTGATACCACTTGAGTTCGAGCATCACTTCGTTCACCGGTGAGGCAAGGTGGCTGAACTCACGCTGCGCGGTCAACCGCAGGCCGAGATTACGGGAGATTTCCCATTGCTGATTCAGGCTCAGGCTACGGCGCACTTCGCCGTTGGTGAAGTAATCGGCCTTGGTTTCCAGGCTCAGGTTGCCCACCGGGTTACGCCACAACACGCCGGTGTTGTAGCCAGCCGCCGGTGAAACAAACGCGGCGAAGTCGTTGTTGTGCTCGACCCGCACGGTGCCCAGGGCAAAGCCAAGCAGGTTGTCGCTTAACTGCCAGGTGCCGCCTGCGCCGCCGTTGACGTGGGTGACCAAGCGCTCGTTGCCATGTTTGCCGAGTACCCGCTCAAGGCCGCCGCCGACTTGCCATGACCAGGGTTGCAGCAGGGCGTTACGCGGGGTCAGGGAGCGAATGTTGGCCAGGTCCAACTGCTGGACTTGCCACTTGTTGCCCTCGTATTGGCGCAGCTTGAGCTGGAGGATTTCAATCTGCGCGCCCAGCGGGAAGCCCGGCGCGTTGTCGTTCAGGTCGTGGTAGGCCATGCGCAGGCCGTATTCAGCGAACGCTTTGTCATCACGGCTGCCCGCGCCCAGTTGCCAGGTGCGTGACTCGTGGCCGTTTTCGGGAAGCTCGGGGCGCTCGACTTGCAGCTCTGGCGCCGGGTTCTGGTTGATGGCGCGCAGCAGTTCATAGCTGCGTTGCGAGCGCCCGGTATCGCGCTCAAGGCCATTGGCCCGGTAGCGTTCAAGACGATAGGCCGCGTCGATAATCAGTGCCTGACGCGCTTTGGGCAGCGCCATGAATGTCGGGTTCTGCAATTGCGTCTGATCGGCGCTGACTTGCAGTACCCATTGTTGTTCTTCGGGGTCGAGCACTTTGGCCCGGTCCAGCAGCTCGCGTTCGCGGGACGGGCGGTATTCGATGCTTTCTACCAGGCCGGCTTCTTTGACCGCTTTAACCGTGTCGGTGGGGATCGCTGTCAGCGGGAACTGGGTGGTCAATTGCAAGCCGGGGCGGGCCACTTGCAGCAGTTCAAGCAGGCGGTAGGAGCAGTTTTCATCGAAGAAAAAGTAATCGAATTGAATTTGTTTCAGCTCCCACACATGTTCAACCATGCGTTGGGTTTCTTCGGGTGTCAGGTTGAGCCGGTATTCCCACAGGTCGCGGTTTTCCAGGCTGCGGTATTCCGAGAGTTTTTCCTGGTAGGGGACCAGGGCAAACAGGCCGGGGTAACCACCGGCCAAGCCTTTCCAGGCATACAGAATGCTGTTGTCGGAGCCTTCGATGTAGGCGCCAAAATTGATCGCGTAACTGAGCAGCGCGGTTTTGTTGCTCTGCACATCGGCCTGGTCAATACGTAGCAAGGTGTGGCCGAACATGGACGACGGGCTGTTGAGGTACGCCGCCGGGAAGATCATCACTGTGCTGTGCGGCGCGACGTCGGTGAACCACTGGGTGAACTCTGCGCATTCAACCTTGGGCAGGTCGTTGAGGTTCAGTTGCGCCTTGAGCCAGCGGGTACGGGCCGGGTATACGCACTGCGGGTGTTTGTCGCCCAGGCTCACCGGGGCATACAGCGCCTCTACGGTGGCGCGCAGTTCGGCATCGGGGTGGTGGGCGCCGTCGGCGGCCAGAAAAAATTTGTCGTCGCTGACATAGCTGCGCCAGCCGCCCAGTTTGCGGGCTTCGTAATGGCCTAAAGAAATCCAGAACGGGTCGTTGGCGAGTTGCTGCAAACGTTGATTGTCGATTTGAGGCGCGGCGTACAGCGGGGCGCAGGCACAGAGCGCCAGATAGGCAAGGCGTTTGAGCATGGTGAGCAACTGTTGTCAGGCGAATGGAATTGAAACAGAAGTACCCGCTCCCGAAGGAGCGGGCAAGTCTCAGTTACGACGCAACGGTTGCGTACTTGGACAGGCGGGCATCGCCTTTGAGAACAGCCAGTGTGTTGTTATGCACATCGTCAGCGGTCACGTCAGCCTTGCTGAAGATTTGCTGGAAGTGCTCGTGGGTGACTGCGGCAAAATGCTCGCGGTCTTCAGGGGCCACACCCAGTACCACCGCGTAGGTGGTCAGTGCTTCGCCGTTGCCTTTGGCCATGTCTTCGGACAGCTCGTTCATCATGCCATTCATGGCAATCCACGATTTGCCGCCGTAAGTCAGGGCGTCTTTGGTGGTACAGCCGTTGGTACCTGAGGTCATGCCGAAGGTCGCGTTACCGGAGGTGCCGTTGGTGGTGGAGGCCAGGAAGTGGGCGGGGGTGCCGCGCTGACCTTCAAACAGCATGTTGCCCCAACCGCAGTTCGGGCCGCCGGGTGCTTGCGCCATGGCGTTGAGGGAAACCACTGTAAAGAGAGTGCCGAGAAGAATCCGTTTCATATCATTGTTCTCTATGCGTGCAACCAATGGACAAGGGTATCTGGCCGTCATTAGCCAGAACGGGCCGGTTATCAATCCAGCCTCGCAACACTTAGGAGTCTAGGCACGATCAGCAGGTTCCGTGGTTTTTTGTAAAACAATCGTTGGGCGGGAGGTTTTTTCGCCCGCAAACATTGGGCCCCGATAATTCAGGTGTAACGCGCCTTGCCAGTGGCGTGCAGCCAGCGCCAGAATGCTGCCATCTGCCCTGCCTGATGTAAGGAAGCCCGATGCCTGATTCTGTTGCTGCCAGCCTGCGTCTAGCGCCTGACGCGCTAACCCGTCCTTTTTCCGCTGAACAGTTCAGCTTCTCGACCACCAATGATTTAGAACCCTTTCGCGGCATTCTCGGCCAGGAGCGCGCGGTCGAAGCCTTGCAGTTTGGCGTGGCCATGCCGCGTCCGGGTTACAACGTATTTGTGATGGGCGAGCCGGGTACGGGGCGCTTCTCGTTTGTGAAGCGCTACCTCAAGGCAGAAGGCAAACGCCTCAAGTCGCCCAGCGACTGGGTGTACGTCAATAACTTTGATGAGCCCCGTGAGCCGCGCGCGCTGGAGCTACCCGCGAGCACGGCGGGTGCTTTTATCGCGGACGTTAACGGGCTGATCGACAACCTGCTGGCGACGTTCCCGGCGGTGTTTGAACACCCGACCTACCAGCAGCGCAAAAGCGCCATCGACCGTGGTTTCAACCAGCGCTACGACCGTGCGCTGGATGTGATCGAGCGCCTGGCGCTGGAAAAGGGCGTGGCCCTGTACCGCGACAGCAGCAACGTGGCCTTCACCCCGATGAGTGACGGCAAGGCGCTGGACGAGGCCGAGTTTTCGCAGTTGCCCGAAGAAGAACGTGAGCGTTTTCACGAGGACATTTCCGGGCTTGAAGAGCGCCTCAACGAAGAACTGGCGAGCCTGCCGCAGTGGAAACGTGAGTCGAACAACCAGCTGCGCCAACTGAACGAAGAAACCATCACCCTGGCCTTGCAGCCCCTGTTGTCGCCGTTATCGCAGAAGTACGCCGAAAATGGCGCGGTGTGCGGTTACTTGCAGGCCATGCAGGTGTACCTGCTCAAAACGGTGGTGGAGCAACTGGTCGACGACAGCAAAACTGACGCCCAGGCGCGCAAGTTGCTGGAAGAGCAGTACCTGCCGAGCCTGGTGGTGGGCCAGCCGATGAGCGGCGGCGCGCCGGTGGTGTTCGAGCCGCACCCGACCTACGACAACCTCTTTGGCCGCATCGAATACAGCACCGACCAAGGCGCGCTGTACACCACCTACCGGCAATTGCGCCCGGGTGCCTTGCACCGTGCCAACGGCGGCTTTTTGATCCTTGAAGCCGAGAAGATGCTCAGCGAGCCGTTTGTCTGGGATGCGCTGAAGCGTGCGTTGCAATCGCGCAAATTGAAAATGGAATCGCCGCTGGGCGAACTGGGGCGCATGGCCACCGTGACCCTGAGCCCGCAGGTGATCCCGCTGCAGGTCAAGGTCATCATCATCGGTGCCCGCCAGCTGTACTACACGCTGCAAGACCTGGACCCGGACTTCCAGGAGATGTTCCGGGTGCTGGTGGACTTCGACGAAGACATCCCGATGGTCGATGAAAGCCTGGAGCAGTTCGCCCAGTTGCTCACCACCCGCACGTCAGAAGAAGGCATGGCGCCGCTGACGGCAGGTGCGGTGGCGCGTCTGGCGACCTACAGCGCGCGTCTGGCCGAGCATCAGGGGCGCTTGTCGGCGCGCATTGGTGACCTGTTCCAACTGGTCAGCGAAGCGGACTTTATCCGCCATCTGGCCAACGATGAAATGACCGATGCGGGCCACATCGAGCGTGCGCTCAAAGCCAAAGCGACCCGTACCGGACGCGTGTCGGCGCGCATTCTGGACGACATGCTGGCGGGGATCATTCTGATCGACACCGACGGTGCGGCGGTCGGCAAGTGCAACGGGCTGACCGTGCTGGAAGTCGGTGACTCGGCATTCGGTGTGCCGGCGCGTATTTCGGCCACGGTGTATCCGGGGGGCAGCGGCATTGTCGACATTGAGCGCGAGGTTAACCTCGGGCAGCCGATTCACTCCAAAGGGGTGATGATTTTGACCGGCTACCTGGGTAGCCGCTATGCCCAGGAGTTCCCGCTGGCGATTTCGGCGAGCATTGCCCTGGAACAGTCGTACGGCTACGTCGATGGCGACAGTGCTTCGTTGGGTGAAGCCTGCACGTTGATTTCGGCACTCTCCAAAACGCCGCTCAAGCAGTGCTTTGCGATCACCGGCTCGATCAACCAGTTTGGTGAAGTGCAGGCGGTTGGCGGGGTGAACGAGAAGATCGAAGGCTTCTTCCGGCTTTGCGAAGCCCGCGGCCTGACCGGGGAGCAGGGGGCCATTATTCCGCAAGCTAACGTTGCGACTTTGATGCTTGATGAGAAGGTGCTCAAGGCCGTGCGTGAAGGCAAGTTCCACGTGTACGCCGTGCGTCAGGCGGACGAAGCCTTGAGCCTGCTGGTGGGCGAGCCTGCCGGTGAGCCGGATGAAGAAGGCCAGTTCCCCGAAGGCAGCGTCAACGCCCGGGTGGTTGAGCGTTTGCGGGTGATTGCCGAAATGGTCAACGACGACGACCTCAAGGAAGCCGAGAAAGAACTGCTGGCCGAAGCCCTGGCGGCGAAAAAGCCGGCTTGATCCCATGGCGTCTGTAGTCGCTGCCGAAGCATGAGGCTGCGAGATGTGCCAAACGACCGTCAGACGGCGGTCCTGCGGCCCGCATCGCAGCCTCGCTACTCGTCAGCGGCTACAAGAGCCGTTGCGGGCAGGTGTTAAGCCGTTGGTCTTGGCGCCCTCTGCGGGCGGGGTTTTGCTTCTATGCTCAGGTAAGTGTTGTTGAGCAGGCTCTACGAGGGGCGCCGCCATGTCGCGCAACCTTTGCCTTACCCGCCAATGTCTGGGGCTGGAAACCCGCATTGAGTGCAGTATTCGCCCCTTGGCAGGCAATACCGGCCTGTGGACCTTGCTGTTTGCGGCAGGTTTGTCGGGCGAGCAGCCGACCACGATCAAATCCCAGGGCCCGTTTCGCGGCCCGTTTGTGGCCGAAACCATTCTGCAATCCATTGTTGAAAGCCTGAGCCTGCACGGCTATCGGTTAGCCGATACGCCGCAAATCTGGTGCCTGCATGTGCAGGCACAGTTGCGTCAGATCAATGGTGAGCGCCGCCCGGCTTCGCGCTGAGGCGTCTGTCAGCGCGGTGGCGTGACTTCAGGGACTTTCTCCAGCTTGGCCTCAAAGCCGTACTCCACAGGCTCCAGAGCGGTGCGTGCGTAGCTCTCGATCTGGGTCGGGTGGCCGTAGAAGTAATGCACGTCGAAGATGGCCGGGCCATTGGGTTCTTCGCCGTGGCTAACAGCCAGGACTTCCTTGAGGTAGTTGCCGGTATCGTCCTTGGCATAAAAGCGCCAGGCATCGGACGGGAACAGCGCCTGATCGACTACTAGCGCGTTGCCTTTTAGCTCCAGCCCTTTGGGCAGGTGGGCGACGTCCAAGGTGTGTTTGGCAATATCGGCCACATACAGCGGCATTGAGCCGATGGCGTAGGCCGGAGTTTCCGGGAACAGGTTGAGGTCGTAGGTAATGACACCGGTTTTTGGGTCAGCGTCGAAGGCTTCAGCCGGCAGTTCCAGCGGTTCGCCGCGTTTACCGTTCTGGTCTTCAGCAAAGAAGGTTACCGGGGTGTCGGCCGAGTCAGGCAGTTCGCCCAGCAGTTCGTCATTGAAGGTCGGCGGGTGGCTGAACTCCAGGGTGGCGGCGCTGGCGTCATCGACCGACTGGCTGATGACCACGCTTTTTTTCAGTTGCTCGGGGTCCAGGGTGGCGTCTTTGAGGTAGTTGACGGCTTGGTCGTCATACACCACCACCGACAGCGGCAGCGCCTGGATGTCTTTGCCTACAACGTTTTTGTCGAGTCGCACCACGGGCAGATCGAGGGTTTTGCGGGTGACGTTGGCGGTCGAGAAGTCGAGCACGCTGATGTCGACGTTTTCAATCGGACCGTTGAAATACACCTTGCTGTAGTGATGCGGGTGTTGGCTATCAAAGGCTTTTTGTTCGTCGTCGAGCTTTTTGCTGAACTCATCGCTCCAGGCCGTTTGCTTGAGCATTTCGGCCAGTTGCTGTTGATAGAACGCCAGTTGCTCGGCGTTTTCGTCGATGGAGCCTGCACGGGCCAGGTACTGCCCAGTCGCGTCGCGGGCCTGGATGATCAGCGGGTTGAGTTCGGTATCGCGTACTGCTTCGGCGAGCGGGGCGCTGTTGTTGATGTCGACTTCCGCAAAGTTTTTACCCAGTGCCAGCAGGGTGACGCTGATGTTGCCTTCGGTGCGAGTTTTACCCACGTCTTTGCTGGTGAGGGTGAGGTTGACCACTTTACCGGGGGCGATGACTTCGGCTTCGCCGTGCAGCGTGACGGGCTGAGGCTGCTGGATGTTCGAGGTTTCGACGCCGTCGATGTAGGGGTAGGTGACGGTCAGGTCGTCAGGGTTGCTCAGGTTGGCGCTGGAGGGGCTGAGCTGGATCCCTGAATCGGTTTCTGACCATTCGGCCTGGAACGGCACCACTTGCTTGTTGCTCAGCGTCACGGACTGCCATTCCAGCGCATGCGGGAACGGGAAATCGGATTCGTTGTTCTGGCTGAACGGGAAGATCGGCTCCAGGTCGGTCAGGTAGTCGGAACTGGAGTTCTTGCGCACCACAAACAGGCCGTTAATGTAGGTGTCGCTCAGGGCCTGGCTGTTGGGGTAGTGCTTGAGTTGCGCGAGTTCATCGGTGCCGTATTCGGTTTCGACCGTTTTGCCGTCCAGCTTGATGCGGGCGCGTTCCAGCAGCAGCAATGAGCCGCCGAGGTCGGCCACGGCGTCTTTAAGCTGCGGGTCCTTGATGGCATCGAGGCTCTTTTCGAACGCTGCGGTTCTTTCTTCCAGGCTGGCCTGCGGGTGTTTATCGCCAGGCGAGCAGCCGCCCGTCATGAGCAAAGCGGTGGAAAGCCCGAGACAGACCAAGGGGAATCGCAGATACATTGTTCAGTTTTCCTGTCCGTAAACGATGCTGATGAGGTCGACACTAGCAGAAAATGTTTTTACTGACTGTGTCTGCTGCTTTATCTCTGCCCATTTGTGGCTGATATACTCGCGCCCATTTTTTTTACAGCCTGCGAGATTCAATGGAACGCTTTATCGAAAATGCAATGTACGCCTCACGCTGGATTTTGGCGCCGATTTACTTCGGGTTATCCCTGGGTTTACTGGCGTTGGCGTTGAAATTCTTCCAGGAAGTGTTTCACGTTATCCCAAACGTGTTCGCGCTAACTGAATCGGACTTGATCCTGGTCATTCTGTCGCTGATCGACATGGCGCTGGTGGGCGGCCTGTTGGTGATGGTGATGATCTCGGGCTACGAGAACTTCGTCTCGCAACTGGACATCGACACCAACAAAGAGAAGCTTAGCTGGCTAGGCACGATGGACTCTACCTCGCTGAAGATGAAAGTCGCAGCGTCGATTGTGGCCATCTCCTCGATCCACCTGCTGCGGGTGTTCATGGATGCGCGCAACATCGAAACCCAATACCTGATGTGGTACGTGATTATCCACATGACGTTTGTGGTGTCGGCGTTCGCCATGGGCTACCTCGACAAGCTGACCAAGCACTGATGCGGTTGTCGTGACGGGCAGCACACGAACCCGGGCTGCGAAGGCTTTGGGGGCTGTGGTAGTCTGCTCGCCCTTTTTTGGTTTTGGGCGGCTGGGAGAAAGCGGTTGAAAAACGGCTTTTTTGAGTCGCTCTATAGCGGAGCAGTGTTATGTCCGAAGTAAATCTGTCGACCGACGAAACGCGCGTTAGCTACGGCATTGGCCGTCAGCTGGGTGACCAACTGCGCGACAACCCGCCACCGGGCGTTAGCCTGGACGCCATCCTGGCGGGCCTGACCGACGCTTTCGCGGGCAAAGAAAGCCGTGTTGGCCAGGAAGAAATGTCGGCCAGCTTCAAAGTGATCCGCGAGATCATGCAAGCTGAAGCGGCTGCCAAGGCAGAAGCGGCAGCAGGCGAAGGCAAGGCTTTCCTGGCTGAAAACGCCAAGAAAGACGGCATCACCACGCTGGCTTCCGGTCTGCAATTCGAAGTTGTGACCGCTGGCGAAGGCGCCAAGCCAACCCGCGAAGACACCGTACGTGTTCACTACCACGGCACCCTGATCGACGGCACTGTGTTCGACAGCTCCTACGAGCGCGGCCAGCCTGCTGAATTCCCGGTTGGCGGCGTGATCGCTGGCTGGACCGAAGCCCTGCAACTGATGAACGCCGGCAGCAAATGGCGCATCTACGTGCCGAGCGAACTGGCTTACGGCGCGCAAGGCGTTGGCAGCATTGCTCCGCACAGCGTGCTGGTATTCGACGTTGAGCTGCTGGACGTTCTGTAAGCACACAGCGCTCTAGCTAGCTGTAGGAGCGAGCTTGCCTCGCGATCTTTTGATCTTTTAAAAGCTCGCGAGGCAAGCTCGCTCCTACAGGACCGTTTAGCATTGTGCGGTCATAGTTCTATTTTGGCGTGGTGTTCGTGATGGACTGCGGTGCCGATGGGGCGCAATGCCCGGGCATAGCAAAACAGGAACAGGTTACGCACCAGCTCTTTGAGCACCAGCGGCTCGCTTGAGTTGAGGCCGTTGAAGTCCAGGTCACCCTGGTCTTGCAGTTCATTCAGCGCTTCTTCTTCCAGTACCGCGCAGACTTCGCCGGTTTCCCGGTGCAGGATTCGCAGGTAAGGGTGTGGGCGGTCCAGCCATGCATCAATTAAATAAGTCATCGTTGTCATCTCCTAGATGAATGACAATGAGAATAATTCTTATTCAGTTAATAGCAAGTGCCTATTGGCGGATTTCTTTTTTTTCTTTGTAAAAACTGCCGTGGGTCAACGTAGCTGGCTTTAGGGTAGGGCGGGGAGAGTGTTGCGGGGAATGACCCCTTCCTGCGCAGGCGCAGGAAGGTCAGCCACAGGATCAGACTTTGCGCACGAACTCGGACTTGAGCTTCATCGGGCCGATGCCGTCGATTTTGCAGTCGATATCGTGGTCGCCATCGCACAGGCGGATGTTTTTAACCTTGGTGCCCACTTTGACCACCAGGGACGTGCCCTTGATTTTCAGGTCCTTGATCACGGTGATGGTGTCGCCGTCGTTCAGCACTGTGCCTGCGGAGTCTTTGTAGACTTTTACATCGCTGGCTTCGTCAGCATCGCCGTTGGCGGACCACTCATGGGCGCATTCCGGGCAGATCAGCTGTGCGCCGTCTTCGTAGGTGTATTCGGAATTGCATTTTGGGCAGGGTGGCAACGTGCTCACTAAAGCTCCTTAAAAGTCAGGATGGCTAAAAGGCGCGCATTATATAGGGTTTTTGTGCCGATGGGGGGCTACAGGTTTTTTACCGGTAGGGGCGAGCTTGTCTCGCGATCTTTTGATCTTGGTTGGATGGTTTTACGACTGCTGCGCAGCCGGACGTAGCCTCGCAGGCTCGTCAACTGCTACAAGGGGTGGTACGTGCCGATGGGGCGGTAGGAGCGAGCTTGTCTCGCGATCTTTTGATCTTGGGTCGTTGAAAAAGCAGCAGCACCACGCCTGCGCGTAGTGCTGCTTTGATCGCCATCAGTGCGTGCGGGCTACCGCAAACTCACTCAGCTCAACCAGCGCATCGCGGTATTCGCTTGGCGGCAGGGCTTCAAGGCAGGCAATGGCGCGGGCAACGAAGTCGCGAGCCAATTGTGCGGTGTATTCCAGCGAGCCCGAGGCTTCCACGGCAGCACGAATGCTTTCGAGGTCTTCAATGCCGCCTTTTTGAATGGCCGTACGCACCAGAGCAGCCTGCTCGGGCGTGCCTTCACGCATGGTGTAGATCAGCGGCAAGGTCGGTTTGCCCTCTGCCAGGTCATCACCGACGTTTTTGCCCAGGGTTTCGGCGTCACCACGGTAGTCGAGCAGATCGTCGACCAGCTGGAAAGCCACGCCCAAGTGGTCGCCAAACGTGCGCAAGGCTTCGCGTTGCTCAGGAGTTGCACCGGCCAGCGCGGCGGCGCTGTGGGTCGATGCTTCAAAGAGCATGGCGGTCTTACCGCGGATGACTTCCATGTAGGTTTCTTCGGTGGTGCTGGCGTCGCGGACCTTGGACAGCTGCAACACTTCGCCTTCGGCAATGATGCGGGTGGCTTGTGAAAGAATCTTCATCACCGGCATCGAGCCCAGCTCGACCATCATTTCGAAGGAGCGCGAGTACAGGAAGTCGCCCACCAGCACGCTCGGGGCGTTGCCCCAGGTGGCGTTGGCGGTCTTGCGGCCACGGCGCATGCCGGACATGTCGACCACGTCGTCATGCAGCAGAGTCGCGGTGTGCAGGAACTCAATGGTGGCAGCCAGCAAGCGCAGGTCATCGCCTTCACGGCCCAGGGCCTTGCCGCACAACAACACTAATAAAGGACGAAGGCGTTTGCCGCCGGCCGAAGTGATGTAGTCGCCAATTTTTGAGACCAGCGGTACGCGTGAAGTCAGCTGCTTCTTGATGATGCCGTCGACGGCGCTAAAATCGTCCGCCACCGCGCGGTAGAAAGCTTGGGGTTGCATCAGCGACAGGTGCTCCAGAAGGGTTGCGCGGCATGCTAGGTCGGGGGGCTGGGCCTGTCAAGGCGCGATGGACGGCCCCTTGCAACACCCGCGTGCCTTGCGTACAATCGCGCACCCTGAACTTCCTGGGCAGCACCTGCCTTACGCAATTGCACTTGGGCCGTTCCAGCCCCATGCAGCCATGCCAGCCAATACCTTTACCTATAAAGCGCTGGGTGAGCAGGATTATCGGAGAAATACCATGTCGTACGCAGTAATCGTTACTGGTGGCAAGCAATACAAAGTAGCACCGGGTGAATACCTGAAGATCGAGAAACTGGAAGTCGCTACTGGCGAATCCGTCACTTTTGATCGCGTTCTGTTGGTCGCCAATGGCGACGACGTAAATATCGGCGCTCCAGTTGTTGCTGGCGCCACTGTTGTTGCTGAAGTGATCTCCCAAGGTCGTCACGATAAAGTACGCATCATCAAGTTCCGTCGTCGTAAGCACCACATGAAGCGTATGGGCCACCGCCAGTGGTACACCGAGATCAAAATCACCGGTATTCAGGCTTAATTTCAGCCTAATTCCTCACTAGGAGAATTGACTCATGGCACACAAAAAAGCTGGTGGTAGTACCCGTAACGGTCGCGACTCAGAAGCCAAACGCCTTGGCGTGAAGATGTATGGCGGCCAGGCTATCGTTCCGGGCAACATCATCGTGCGTCAGCGCGGCACCCAATTCCACGCTGGCTACGGCGTTGGTATGGGCAAAGATCACACCCTGTTCGCGAAAGTGGAAGGCGTGATCAAGTTCCAGGTTAAAGGCGCCTTCGGTCGCCGCTACGTAAGCATCGTTCCGAAGACTGAAGTCGTCGCAGCGTAATAGCTTGGTAGCTGGAAGAGCCCTGTCTTGCGACGGGGCTTTTTCGTTTGTGGGGTGAGTCTCTTGCAAAACTGTTTGTATGGGCTTAGGCGCTGGATTTAACGGCTGTTGATTGGGTCGCTGCGCTCATTTTTGCAAGAGTCTTATGTCTTGGTTTTTATCGGCTCGTCCTGATGACGAGAGGCGTGTTTTGTTATGAAGTTTGTAGATGAAGTATCGATCAAAGTAAAAGCAGGCGACGGTGGTAACGGTTGCATGAGTTTCCGTCGTGAGAAGTTCATCGAAAACGGTGGTCCTAACGGTGGTGATGGTGGTGACGGCGGCTCGATCTACATGGTCGCTGACGAGAACCTGAACACCCTGGTTGACTACCGCTACACCCGTCACTTTGACGCGCAGCGTGGCTCTAACGGTGGCAGCACCGATTGCACCGGCCGCAAGGGCGAAGACCTGGTACTGCGTGTGCCGGTTGGCACTACCGTCATTGACGCCGGCACTCAGGAAATCATTGGTGACCTGACGGTTCCGGGTCAGCGTTTGCTGGTTGTACACGGCGGCTGGCACGGCCTGGGCAACACCCGTTTCAAATCCAGTACCAACCGTGCGCCACGCCAGACCACACCGGGTAAGCCGGGTGAGCAGCGTGACCTCAAGCTGGAATTGAAAGTACTGGCTGACGTCGGTCTGCTGGGCTTGCCGAATGCGGGCAAAAGTACCTTTATTCGTTCGGTGTCTGCGGCCAAGCCAAAAGTGGCTGATTACCCGTTCACCACTCTGGTGCCAAACCTGGGTGTAGTGAGCGTTGATCGCTGGAAGAGCTTCGTGATTGCCGACATTCCGGGCTTGATCGAAGGTGCTTCGGATGGCGCGGGCCTGGGGATTCGCTTCCTCAAGCACTTGGCGCGTACCCGTCTGTTGCTGCACCTCGTCGACATGGCGCCGGTTGAAGGCACTGACAGCGCGGCTGATACCGCTGAAGTGATCGTTAACGAACTGATCAAGTTCAGCCCCTCGCTGGCCGAGCGTGATCGTTGGTTGGTGCTGAACAAGTGCGACTCGCTGCCGGAAGATGAGCACGATGCGCGCGTTAAAGAAGTGGTTGATCGTCTGGAGTGGACCGGCCCTGTGTACGTGATTTCGGCGATTGCCAAAATCGGTACCGACAAGCTGTGCCACGACATCATGCGCTATCTTGAAGATCGTGCTGACCGTCTGGCCAATGATCCGGTGTACAAGGAAGAGCTGGCCGATCTTGATCAGCGCATCGAAGACGAAGCGCGTGCGCAGCTTCAAGCCCTGGATGACAAACGTGCCCTGCGTCGCAGCGGCGTGAAGAGCGTCCATGACATGGGTGATGATGACTGGGACGAAGAAGATGTTGATGACGAAGATGGTCCAGAAATCATTTACGTCCGCGACTGATTCGTTGCAGTAAACTACAGCGCCGCTCAATTGAGCGGCGTTTTGGTATCTGTGAAACTGTAATCAAGAATAAATCCATGGGTGGCGCTCGGTCGCGCTGCTCTCAGGCATAGGTTGGATGATGATGCGGAGCAAGGTGACAGGTGCGCAGCGTTGGGTCGTGAAAATCGGCAGCGCATTGCTGACAGCAGATGGCAAGGGCCTGGATCGCGCCGCGATGGGCGTGTGGGTCGAGCAGATGGTGGCCTTGCATGAGGCGGGCGTAGAGTTGGTGCTGGTGTCTTCGGGCGCGGTGGCGGCCGGCATGAGCCGCTTGGGCTGGACGGTCCGACCCAGTGCGATGCATGAGCTGCAGGCGGCCGCTGCGATTGGCCAGATGGGCTTGGTGCAGGCGTGGGAGTCGAGCTTTGCCGAGCATTCGCGGCACACTGCGCAAATTCTGCTGACCCATGACGATCTGTCTGATCGCAAGCGCTACCTGAACGCCCGCAGCACCTTGCGCGCCCTGGTTGAGTTGGGTGTGATCCCGGTGATCAACGAAAACGACACTGTGGTCACGGACGAAATCCGTTTTGGTGACAACGACACCTTGGCGGCGCTGGTGGCCAACCTGGTCGAGGCTGACCTGCTGGTGATCCTGACCGACCGTGACGGCATGTTCGATGCCGATCCGCGTAACAATCCGGACGCCAATCTCATCTATGAGGCGCGTGCCGATGATCCTGCGCTGGATGCAGTGGCGGGCGGCACCGGCGGTGCGCTGGGGCGCGGCGGCATGCAGACCAAGCTG
>NZ_WIVR01000149.1:0-1626 GCF_009600525.1 Pseudomonas sp. FSL R10-1350 | reverse complement strand
CCACCCTCTTTCCTCCCCTGCGCCCTGGACGGGCTTGTCTCGAAAATTCACCCGCGTGCGCGCCCGGCAAAGCCGGACCAACCTGCATTCTGCAATTGCGCGACGTCTCGTTGCGGTCCTTTGTCCCTTTCTCGACTGCTACATCGCGAATCCAGGTTGGTCCGGTTTCACCTGACGCGCACGCAAGCGGTGCGGCCGGATGCTTCGCACCCTGGTTTCGCCCTGGACGGGCTGCACCAGGGCAGAACGGAAAAATTTGGCCTGGGGGCCATTTTTCCTCACCCCCCTCGTGGGCTCGGGTGGTGTCTGTCCAGCTGTTTCCGTCGTCTTCGCCGGCGGTTTATCAGAGCGGCTAAGGCCGCTCTGGAGGCAGCTTTCAGCTGCCCAAAGCAGGCTGCGCTACCATGCGATTTTCGCCTGGGAGCAGCCCAATGCAGCGTCTAGCAAAACCCTCTGATTACGTTCTGCAGGACATCCTCGGCAGATCGCAGTACGTGCTGCCCTGGGAGGACAAGCTTTGTCCTGGGAATCCCACAGACGACCCTGATGCTGGTTCGATTGAGTACAACGAGCATGCCATTGAGAGGGCCCATAACGGCGGTATGGCCATCGCAACCGATCCGGTAGCCGACGCAGTGAATGCGGCACTAAAAACGCCTGGAGAGGCTTACAGGACCCTTTCGCGGGATCTGGCGGCCTCATACCTGGGTGATTATCAATTTCTTATGAGCGACCTAGAGCTCTGGGACGAAGAAACCAAAGCGATCCGCGTTCTCCTGGTCTTTTCCAACCAGGATCTACACAAGCTATCTGCGCGCCAGGTTATGGACCTTCGCGCTCGAGCTGCACAGGTCTGACGCGCTGCGCTTGTCTCCTCGATCAGTGCACGGGAACAAGTACCCGTGCCCCGATCGAGGCTCTTAATTGCCTATTTTTGATGATCCAAACACACCTGTATGCTTCTTCCCGAAGGTGTCTGTAAGGATTCTGCAAGATATTTTAAATACGTTTTAAAAACTCTCGCAAAAAATACATAAGAAGTCTGTTGCTTATTTTTTAGTGGCATATAGAATCGCCAAAAAAATCGCGCAAGCATCATTTTGGGGTGTCATATGTCCAAGGCAGTAAGCAGCATCGCATCGGAAGTAAATGAATTACTTCGTAAAAATGGAAATGAGTTCATGACTCTAAAGTGGGCTCAGTTTTACAAAATATGCGACAGAGAACGTCTCGCCGATGTGGTTATGGAAAACATCGCAAAACAGCTCAAAAAAAATGACCTGCATATCATCTACGGCAACAACGTCATTGTCGTTCGTGACTTTTGCTGGAGCCCTGTAGACATCTGATCCGCATACCAGCTGATGCGCTTGTGCGTAGGTCGCGATATTCCTAGGTCAAGGGCCGCGACCCCGGCTCGTCGTGACGCGCTTCACCGTCGCGGCGAACGGAGTCCCGGGCGCAGCGGACCCTTGACCTGTCACCGACGAAATCACCCTTTGGCAATTCCCTGGGCCCGAATGGGCCCGGGGGATGCCACCCGGCGAGGGTGTTTTTGGCTTTTTGGCTTTTTGGCTTTTTGGCTTTTTGGCTTTTTGGCTTTTTTGGGCTGAAACCCTTCTAATT
>NZ_WIVR01000148.1:0-1740 GCF_009600525.1 Pseudomonas sp. FSL R10-1350 | reverse complement strand
GTGGGTCGCTTTGCCGAAGGGCTTGGTGTGCAAGGCTTTGCCGTGCAACTATGTAGTTTCGACCCAGCGAAGCTTGCCACGGCTTTTCGTAATTGAGGGCGTCGAGCAAATTTGCCCAAGTAGGGGCTTCCCCTGGCTTCGCGTTGTGAGGCAATGCAGGTTTAGGCTCGGGTTTATGCTCGATCAGCCGAAGTGATTGTTGCAGCTCTTGTATCTCTGCACGCAGCAATCGAACCTCTTCAACCAACGAGTGTAGGGCTGGGTGTAAGGCGTCCATTTCAGGTGTAGGGGAAGTGTAGGGCGAGGGTGTCGGGTCAAGTGTAGGGCGGTGTAGGGTGATCCCCTGTGGTTCGCCATAAACACGGATCATTTCTGATAGGTCGATAACCTTTTGCCCTTTACCGTCTAGGCCTGCAGTTACACGGCCTTTAGACACGGCCTCATGCAATGTTGACCGGTGTAAACCGTAGAGTTTTGCCATGCGGCCGATGGTTAATTTTGCCATGTAGGGCAGTGTCGGGTTCTGTCTGTAGGGTGCCCTACAGTCTACTGCTATTTATGAGACTTAACCGACCATTCCCTAACGCGGTCCGGGGGACCTTGTTGGCTACCGTGCTGGTAGGCAGCACAGCTGCCAGACCCACACGGCAGCTTGTGAAAGACACAGGGTTTGCGCTGAGCGAGCAAACGCAATATCTTTGGGTAATAGATACATAGCATTAAAACGAAAAAACCCTGCCAAGGCAGGGTTTCATTCGGGCCAGCGGCGACGGCAATCGCTCTGGCCAAGGTCTCGGGGAATCTCTGCTTTTCGGTGCGGGGAACGAGACCTGGTAAGCCAATTCTGTCGGGAAAACTCCCGTCTGTCCAGCTTCCAGCCTCCCCCGACACCTCTTCCCGACGCTTGGAATCAAGATGCTTTGGGCCCGGGAAGTAATAGCTGCCGATCAAGGGGATCTCTTCACAGCAGCCGGTATAGCCGGTTAGGTGCGACCCGAAAGGGCGAGAAGGCAACGGCAGGGCAGCGTAAAAACCCAACCACGGGCGCTGTCACTGTCCTAAAACCCACCAACCGCCAGACGCCGAAGAGGGCAGGGGGCGCAGTGGTAAACAATCCCCGAAAGTCTGGAACGCCTGTTGGGAGTGGGAGCCGGGTGGTCGCACCTGGAACAAAATCCTCACTGCGTGGAGTCATGCGAGACGCTTTTTTTAAAAGCCGATCGTAGGGGCTCCCACGCCAGTGGGAGCCATCAAGAGCGTCGCGTAGCCATCATTATTGCCGCCAGTGGGCGGCCTTAGACTGGCGTCAGCCATCATTGCTCGTGCTCTTGTCTCTCAGGGTTATTACCCGCTTTGGATCTTTCCCAGCGAGTGGGGGTCCCCCTTTAGGGGGTCGAGCTGGTGAGCGCGTAGCGCGAATGCTCTTGGCTTTTTGCCCTTTTGTACCTTTTCACCTTTATACCTCTCCTATTGGCGTTCTATTGCTGAAGCAATAGCCAACGCAATAGAACGACCAATAGAACGCCACATAGATAATCCAAGACAAAAGCAGAGCAACAGCGCGCCATCCCTACGGTCTGTCGTGGCCGCCCTGCGGGACGCCCAAACCTTCCGGGGGAGCGCCCCGTCAGGCTTTCAGGGTTCCGACTCGCTGCGCGAGCCTCCACCCTCTTTCCTCCCCTGCGCCCTGGACGGGCTTGTCTCGAAAATTCACCCGCGTGCGCGCCCGGCAAAGCCGGA
>NZ_WIVR01000147.1:0-1771 GCF_009600525.1 Pseudomonas sp. FSL R10-1350 | reverse complement strand
GCGCTGGCCAGCAGGCCCAGGCGTTTGAGGGCAAGGCGCAGCGGCCCGGGGCGAGGCGGATGACGATGGGCTGGACTGGACATGCGAACTCCTGGCGTTAATTGCTCGGGGCATGCGGCCCCACTGCCAAGCAGTTCTGCAAGGGGTGTGCCACTCCCCCACGGGCCGCTGAACCGGCGGCGCAGCGGTCTTCGGCGCTGGCGCATTGATGAAAAATCCACAGCCCCGGACCTGACTGTGGAAAAAGCAACAGTGACCAACGTGTTGTTTTCCCCCCAGTGCGCCTGACTGCGCAGCCGCACGAACTGGCACAGCCCTTGCCCTGTACAACGGATCGACCTTTGAGCGGACACCTCGCATGTCACACGACTACCTCGGCAACCCCATCGACACCGACCACCCCTTGGCGCGTCAGGCGCTGGACGATTTCACCCTGGGTTTTCTCAGCTACCACCCGCGTGCCGAGGGGATTGTGGCCAGCGCCGAGCGCCACCCGGAATCGGCGCTGAGCAATGCTCTGGCCGGCATCCTGATGATGTTCAGCGAATCACCCGAAGGCCCGGTGCTGGCCGAGCGCTTTCGTAAAATCGCCGCGCAGGTGACCGACCCGCAGCCACGGGCAGCGCTGTATGTGGCGCTGCTGCAGGCGTGGATCAACGAAGACCTCGACCAGGTGCTGCACCTCAGCGAAACGCTGCTCGACCAGTACCCCCGCGACCTGTTCGCGGCCAAGCTCAACCAGTACGTAGAGTTCAATCGCGGCAACTGGCCGGCGCTGCTGCGCATCGCCCTCAAGGCGGTGGCGGCCAGCGACGATATCGCCCAGAGCCACGGCATGCTGGCGTTCGCCTACGAGCAATGCCATTTGCTGGATGAGGCCGAAGCCAGTGCGCGCCGCGCCCTGCAACTGCAAGCGAGCGAGCCCTGGGCGCAACATGCGCTGGCCCACGTGATGCTGACCCAAGGGCGCATTGAAGAAGGCATCGGTTTTCTGGAAAGCGTCAGCCACCATTGGCAGGGGCTGAATTCGTTTATGTACACCCACAACTGGTGGCATCTGGCGCTGTTTTATTTGGCCCGTGGCGACCAAGAGCGGGTGCTGGAAATCTACGACCAGCATGTCTGGGGCGTGCTACCGGCGTACTCCCAGGACCAGATCGGCGCCGTGTCGCTGCTGGCCCGTCTGGAGCTGGCCGGGATCGATGTGGGCCAGCGCTGGCAGGCCCTCGCGCCTTACTTGCAGGCCCGCCACCGCGATACCGTGCAGCCGTTTTTGAGCGTGCAATACCTGTATGGATTGGGCCGCGCAGGCAAGCCCGAGGCCGATCAATTACTGCACGCATTGCGCGAGCACGCGCGTGAAGCGCCAGTGTTCAGCCGCGCCGTTTGGGCCGAGGTCACTCTGCCGCTGGCCGAAGGGTTGCTGGCCCATGCCCGTGGTCAACACTCAGTGGCGCTGGAACGTTTGGGCGTGGCCCTGCCCCGCTTGAACGACATTGGCGGCAGCCATGCCCAGCGCGACCTGTTCGCCCAGATCGAACTGGACGCACGCCTGCACGCGCAAGACTGGGCCGGGGCGCAGCAGGTGCTGGAATTGCGTCGTCGTTATGACGCGCAGGACGTACCGACCAACCGGGCGCTGGAGCGGGTG
Source organism: Pseudomonas sp. FSL R10-1350 (assembly GCF_009600525.1). Taxonomy (NCBI): domain Bacteria; kingdom Pseudomonadati; phylum Pseudomonadota; class Gammaproteobacteria; order Pseudomonadales; family Pseudomonadaceae; genus Pseudomonas; species Pseudomonas sp. FSL R10-1350. Next base: position 120 of record NZ_WIVR01000147.1, on the reverse strand, counting down.
TACCAAGCACTGGGCTTACCGACGTTGGCGCAAGCCGCCGCAGCGCGGGTCGAGGCGGTGCTCAACACCCCAAACACCCCATAACCCCCTGACACCCGTGGGAGCGGGCTTGCTCGCGAT
>NZ_WIVR01000146.1:0-1786 GCF_009600525.1 Pseudomonas sp. FSL R10-1350 | reverse complement strand
GTGCAGGCGTGGGCGCCCCACCTAGCGGCGCACGGCTCACAGGTGCCGGTGCGGCAACGGACGGCGGCGCGCTGTAACTGGACAGGCGCCGGTTGCTGCGCGAAATGTTATGGACCTTTTCACACAGCAGCTGTTTGACCTTGTCGGGGTTGCGCGAGATGTCTTCGAAATTCTTCGGCAGGAAGTCCACGGCCCCGGCGTCCAGCGCATCGAGGGTCACGCGCGCGCCTTCATGGGTCAGCGACGAGAACATCAAGACCGGCGTCGGGCAGCGCTGCATGATGTGGCGCACCGCGGTGATGCCGTCCATCATCGGCATTTCGTAGTCCATGGTGATCACGTCGGGCTTGAGCGCCAACGCCTGATCAATTGCTTCCTTGCCATTGGTGGCGGTGCCGATCACTTTAATCGTCGGGTCAGCCGACAGAATTTCCGACACACGACGGCGGAAAAACCCAGAATCGTCCACCACCAGGACCTTGACTACCATAAACACTCCGTTAGGCGGCAGGGCACGCTGGCGCCCCCTGCTACGAGAATCAAATACGCCGCGAGGCGTAGTGCTTGAGCATGCTCGGCACATCCAGGATCAAGGCAATGCGACCGTCACCGGTAATGGTGGCGCCCGACATGCCCGGCGTGCCCTGAAGCATTTTGCCCAACGGTTTGATCACCACTTCTTCCTGGCCGACCAGTTGATCGACGACAAAGCCGATGCGCTGGGTGCCAATCGAGATAATCACCACATGCCCTTCGCGTTGCTCTTCATGGGCGGCCGAGGCCACCAGCCAGCGCTTGAGGTAGAACAGCGGCAACGCTTTGTCGCGCACGATCACCACTTCCTGGCCGTCAACCACGTTGGTGCGTGACAGGTCCAGGTGGAAAATTTCGTTAACGTTGACCAGCGGGAAGGCAAACGCCTGATTGCCCAGCATGACCATCAGGGTCGGCATGATCGCCAGGGTCAGCGGCACTTTGATGACGATTTTTGAGCCCTTGCCCAAGGTCGACTCAATGGCCAGCGAGCCATTGAGCTGGGCGATTTTGGTTTTCACCACGTCCATGCCCACGCCACGGCCCGACACGTCAGAAATCTCGGTCTTGGTCGAAAAGCCCGGGGCAAAGATCAGGTTGTAACAGTCGTTTTCGCTCAGGCGGTCGGCGGCGTCCTTGTCCATCAGGCCTTTTTTGACGGCGATGGCGCGCAGCACATTGGCGTCCATGCCTTTGCCGTCGTCTGAGATCGACAGCAAGATATGGTCGCCTTCCTGTTCGGCCGACAGCACCACCCGCCCGCACCGCGACTTGCCCGCGGCTTCGCGCTCTTCGGGGGTTTCACAGCCATGGTCAACCGCGTTGCGCACCAAGTGCACCAACGGGTCGGCCAGCGCCTCCACGAGGTTTTTGTCGAGGTCGGTGTCTTCGCCCACCAGTTCCAGGCTGATTTCTTTTTTCAGCTGGCGGGCCAAATCGCGAACCAGACGCGGAAAGCGGCCGAAGACTTTCTTGATCGGCTGCATGCGGGTCTTCATGACCGAGGTTTGCAGGTCTGCGGTAACTACGTCGAGGTTAGACAGCGCCTTGGCCATGGCCTCGTCATGAATGCTCAGGCCCAGGCGCACCAGGCGGTTACGCACCAGCACCAGTTCGCCGACCATGTTCATGATCTCGTCGAGCCGCGCGGTGTCTACCCGCACCGTGGTTTCGGCTTCGCTGGCCACCGGTTTTTCCTGCGGTGCAAGCGCTGCCCGGGCGGGCGCCGGGCGCGGAGCGGCAGGCTTGGCTT
>NZ_WIVR01000144.1:0-1821 GCF_009600525.1 Pseudomonas sp. FSL R10-1350 | reverse complement strand
AGGTGGCGTTGTGGCCTGCACCGCTGGAGCCGTGGCTGCCTCGTGTGGAACGGCGCGAAGCGCGCTTGCCGCCTGCCTCGACGCAATGCCCGCCACCGGCATTGAATTCGGTGGCGGCGTTGTCGATTGTCGGTGTGCGAGAGGGGGACCGGTTGCGGCGCCCGGCGGCGAGCCAGGCGTCATTGCGCCTAACGTTGACTGCGCTGGGCGGTGACGGTCGGCGCTGGTGGTTCCTCAATGGCACCCCGCTGGGCGACAGCGGCCATCAAGAAGCGCTCAACACCACCCTTGAACAGCCAGGGCGCTATGAGCTGAGTGTTCTCGACGAAAGCGGGCAAACCGCACGGGTTGAATTCAGCGTCGTGGAGTAGGCCTCCGGCTTGCGATGTTCTCAAAGATCAAAAGATCGCGAGGCGAGCTCGCTCCTACAGTGAATTGGGGTTATCACTTTAGTGAGTGGTGTGTTTTGTTTTGGGTAACGTGTTGATTTGTTGAGTTTTAGTTTGCGCGTGAGCGCTGGTTATATAAGGGCTTAATACCAAGTAGTGAGTTGTTCAATACCCGGTCCGGCGTTGTGATGGAAGCCACGGATGAACGTATCTCTGACGTTAGAGCAGGGAGCCTTCGAACTCTGGCTAAGCAGGTGCAAGGGAATAATCATGAACACTCAACTGTGGTTAAAAACAAGTACAGCCCTTTTGTTAGTGATGACCGTCAGCCTGGCTGGTTGCCATAGCGGCGGTGGCGGTTCTAAAAGTCATGTTGAAGCCAGTACGCCCGATGCCGGTACGGGCGGCGGTGGTGATGGTAGCGGTGGCGGCAATAACGGCGGTGGTGACGGCAGCGGCAATAACGGTGGCGGCAACAATGGTGGTGGTAATAACGGCGGTGGCAACAATGGCGGTGGTAATAACGGCGGCGGTAACAACGGCGCCGGCAACACGCCACTGGTCACCGGGCAAGTTATCAGCCAGGTGAGCGGCGCTGTCGGCGGTGTCGGTTCGACTGTCAGCGACTTGGGCAACACCCTGACAACGGTGCCTGTGGTGAGCGCGGCAGGCGGGTTGGTGACCAACACCGGTAATGCGGTGACGTCCATTACCGACGGCCTGGACAAAGGCTTGGGCACGATTGGTACAGATAAAAACTCACTGGGCATCACTGTCGCTGGCGCAACCAATGCCGTGTCTGATATCGGCAAAGGAGTGTCCTCACTGGGCCAGGGCGTGAGCGGGGTGATCAATAACACACCGATCAGCCAGATCCCGATCGTGGGCGGCGTTGCGGGTAACGTCACGGATGTCACTGGCGGCCTGGTGAATAAAGTCGGGACCACGGTCACCATGCTCGGCAATACGTTGACCACCAATGTCACCAGCGGGCAATTGGGCCAAGTGACGGGCGGGGTCAATGACAAGGTGCTGGTGCCGGTGATTTCGCTGGTAGAAAAAACCACCGGGCAAATCGGCACAGCCACAGGGTTGGGCGCACCGGTTGACGGCCTGCTGAACAAAGTCGGTGGAGTGGTGGCAGGCGTCGGCAACAAAGTGACCGGCGTGAGCGATCAAAACCCGGTCACCAATCTGGTCGGTGGCGCGTTGGTCGGTGTCGGCGGTGTGGCTGACAAGGCGGGCGGTTATGTGAACCCTGCGGCTGGAACAGGGACCGGTACAGGCACCAGCACAGGCATTGGTGGCTTGCTGGGTGGCGTAACAGGTGCCGTCGGCGGTGCAGGTTCAGGCACCGGTACGGGCGCAGGCGGTGCGGTGGGCGGCCTGGTGGGCGGTGTTGCCGGCACGGTCGGCGGGGTGGTCAATACCG
>NZ_WIVR01000143.1:0-1832 GCF_009600525.1 Pseudomonas sp. FSL R10-1350 | reverse complement strand
TCCGCTTTTGATCTGCTTTGGATTTTGATCCGCATGCAAACGAAGTTTGCGTAAGTGCGCCCTTGATCCGTTTTTGATCCGCGCGTTTCGTAGAAACAACTAAGCGCGCCCTGTTCAAAAAAGCGGAGGGAAACAGCGAAGGTCAAAGGCCAGAGCAGAGAGGATGCAGAGAGGATGCAGGATAGGGAGAGTGCTACAAAATGTAGGCCTTTTGAAAACTCTCCCCTGCTGCCGTGGGCTCTTGGTTTTAAGTGAGTTTTGAATTCGGAAAACAAAACTAAATTAAGAATTTAATCGGATCTTAAAAAACGAATTGAATTCAAATCTAAAAAACGGACAGGAAATGTTTTGTGGCCACCGCCTGCACGCAGTCGATCCCCACAAAACCCTGATCAGGGCTGTGCCCCGATACCCCGTTGAGAGTCAGCGAGCTGGTTTGTCGCCGTTGGGTGCGCGGCGATATCGGCGCTCTACTTCCCGCCAGTTGAAAGCCAACCGAGAACCGTCGTCTTCGCCTTCTTCAGCGCCGCCTCTCTTAACCAAATCCGAATCAGTTTCCTCATCGACACGGAGTACCTTTTTCAAAACGCCACCGGTTGCCACAAAGCGGCGCTTGTGGGATTGGCGCGTCAATTCCAAAAACCAATCAGGATCGTTTGTCATGTCAGACGGTTTAACGCTGTACTTCAGCGTTTCCGAAACCGCGCGTTGTAGCGCAGCCCCTCCCACCTCCGTCCCGGTCTCTGAGCTCCGATCTTTAATCGCTTGAACGTGCACACCGCTTGGCGAGATCGTCGGATCGCGCATGCATTCCTGCCAAATCTCAACCCAGCGGGCATGCTTAACGTATTTCGATCCAGACAGCATCGAAGGCGGGACCATCAGCAAAACGTGAAAATGCGGGTGCGCCTCCCCAATCGCACTCCGAGTTACCTCGGTAGTCCGTACCCAACCAATCACCGCTTTTAACTCTTTTCGCGCCTGGAGTCGGTTCCACCCGGCATTCATCGCCGTAAGAGTCGCTCCAAGCTCGCCTATGGGGCAATTGGGCACAGTCAGGGTCAGGAATAGCCAGCGAGCCTTAGGATGCTCTAGAACGATCTGAGGGAGAGATTGGTGAAACCGAGCCTGCCACATGAGCGAGCGCCTCCACTGACACACCGGGCAATGACGTACCCGGCAAAAGTACGCCGTACGCAAACGTAGGGCATTCACTGATGTTTCAGGGTTGAGAACCCAACCAAACAGCAATAACCCCCCACAGTCGGACATTCGAGCGGCGTAGCGCTCAAATTCTAGAGCGCTGGCATAAATCCCACCCACATCGTCAGATTGACCTCTGTGAATGTCCCACGGGACATCATTCGGACTGTAATCGGAAAGCCCGTCGCGGGGCTGTTCAAGCGCAATAATTTCGCTAGAATGGACAGACGTGGAAGCGGTAACGTTTTCCATGGAAAACCCTAGATATCTTGGACCTCGAAGACCCACGATTCTGGGGTTTTTCTTTTTACGCGTCAAATAACCCTCAAAGCCACGGTACACAAGGGTTGTAGCCGCTTTTTGCACCCTTGAATTACCATCGTAAGTATCAAGTAAAGGAAATCGGCCTCTCCGACGCCCGTTTTTCGACCCCTCCAAGCACCGCCAAAAAGCCAAAAACAGATCGTCTCCGACGGCCCTTCGGGACTGCTCGCCACGTGGCAGGCGGTCGGGGGAAGAGCACCCCCAACCACCAGCCCGGAGCATTGGGGCACTGCGAGGCATCAAGGGGCTTTCGCGGCATATCCTTGCCCGTTCCGGTCTGCGGTATTCCACGTCCCCTTGACCCC
>NZ_WIVR01000142.1:0-1840 GCF_009600525.1 Pseudomonas sp. FSL R10-1350 | reverse complement strand
ATCAGGCGCGGGCGGCCCACGGCGGCGATCACAATGTCGGCCTGGCGGCACAGCGCTTGCGGGTCCTGGCTGCGAGAGTGGAGTACGGTCACCGAACAGTCGGCTTGCAGCAGCAGGGCGGCCATGGGTTTACCGACGATGTTCGAGCGGCCAATCACCACCGCGTGCTTGCCGCGCAAATCACCGCAGGCCTGTTTGAGCAAATACAGGCAGCCGCTGGGGGTGCAGGGCGCCAGCACCGCGCGGCCCTGACTCAGCCCGCCGACGTTGTCACTGTGGAAACCGTCGACGTCCTTGTCCGGGCTGATGGCCTGCAGGGCGCGCAGTTCGTCGATATGCGCGGGCAGGGGCAGTTGCAACAACACACCGTGAACCGAACGGTCGGTATTCAAGCTGGCGATCAACTGCAGCAAGTGCTCAGTTGTGGTGTCGCTCGGCAGGCGATGTTCCAGCGAACGAATACCGACCTCTTCGGCGCGCAGGACCTTGTTGCGCACATACACCTGACTGGCCGGGTCGTTGCCCACCAGTATCACCGCCAGGGTGGGCTCAACGGCTTGCTCGTAGAGGCTGGCCACGTCTTCGCGCACTTGCTGCAACACGCGTGTGGCGGCGGCTTTACCGTCAATCAAAAGGGGCGTATTCACCGGAAAATCACCGTTCTGTCCTGGTTGAGAAACACCCGATGTTCAAGGTGGTATTTGACCGCCCTGGACAGCGCCACAGTTTCGGTGTCGCGCCCGATTGCCACCAGATCCTCCGGCAAATGGGCGTGGTCGACCCGTTGCACTTGCTGCTCAATGATCGGCCCCTCGTCCAGGTCGCTGGTCACGTAATGCGCGGTGGCACCGATCAGCTTTACCCCGCGTTGCCAGGCCTGGTGATACGGCTTGGCGCCCTTGAATCCGGGGAGGAACGAATGGTGGATATTGATTGCCCGGCCTGACAGCTGTTGGCACAGGTCGTCGGAGAGGATTTGCATGTAACGCGCCAACACCACCAGCTCGGTGCCGGTGTCGTCGACGATTTTCATCAGTTCGGCTTCTTGCCGGGCCTTGGTGTCTTTGTTGACGGGCAGGTAAATGAAGCGGATACCCTCGCGCTCAGCCATGGGCCGCAGGTCGAGGTGGTTGGAAACAATGGCGGTGATGGTCATGTCGACCTCGCCCTTGTGGTAGCGGTACAGCAAGTCGCCCAGGCAATGGTCGTACTTGCTCACCATCAGCAACACACGCATCGGCTGGCGGGTGTCGTGGAGTTCCCAGGTCATGTCGAAGGCGGCGGCAACGTCACTGAACCCGTCTTTGATCTGCTGAAGGTCAGCGGCCTGCTCATCGTTGAAGCGAAACACGGCCCGCATGAAAAAGCGCCCGCTGAACTCATCGTCGAATTGCGCCATCTCCCCGATGTAGCAACCGTTGTCCGCCAGAAACGTGGTCACGGCAGCAACGATGCCAGACACCGCCGGACACGTGACCTTGATGATGAAATGGTTTTTTTCGTGTTGCATGACACATCCTCGGGAAGGTAGTGGCAGCTCATCGCAGGGCGAAAAAAGACATCAGCACAGCCGTTCTCGATGCGGAACGTACTTTCTTGATGGGAATAAAATATTCCTGAATGTTGGCTTTATAGGGGAATGCCCGCGCCACGTCCAGAGGTTTTAAGAAAGTTTTTTAACTGACAGGAATTTTATGCGGGGGAAAAGATGCAATCTGTAGGAGCGAGCTTGCCTCGCGATCTTTTGATCTTGATCTAAGAGCCCCTCACCCTAGCCCTCTCCCTGTATGGACCGGGGACATAGCGAACACTTTGTTCGGAGACATAGCGAACAGTTAAC
>NZ_WIVR01000141.1:0-1844 GCF_009600525.1 Pseudomonas sp. FSL R10-1350 | reverse complement strand
GCCGTGGCCAGCGGCATGGTGCCGTTGGCCTTGGGCACGGACACCGGCGGCTCGATCCGGATTCCGGCGGCGTTGTGCGGTGTGGTCGGCTTCAAGCCGTCCTATGCTGCCGTGCCACTGGAAGGCGTATTCCCGCTGTCGTCCAGCCTCGACCACGCCGGGCCGATTGCCAACTCCGTTGAAGACGCGCGTCTGCTGTTCGAAGTGTTATCGGGCAAGGCATGCGCGGCGACAGCCACTGAACCACGTGCAGTACGGGTTGGCTGGATCCGCTCGGGCAGCTTCGGCCCGGTCGACGTTGCAGTGGATCAACAGGTTTACCAAGCGGCCAAACAGGTGTTTGGCGATACCTTACACGAAGTGACGGAATTGGCCGCCATGGCTGCCGGCATGAAAGAAACCTTGCTGATGCTGCAACGCGCCGAGGCTTACGACGTGCATGCCGAGCGCATGCAAGAGGCGCCGCAATTGTTCGACCAAGAAGTGCGCGAGCGCCTTGAACTGTCGCAAGAAGTTCGCGGCTGGCAGTACATTCGTGCCCAGCGGGCCCAGCAGCAGTATCAAGCGCAGATGGAACGGTTATTCGAAGACTATGACCTGCTGGTTTCGCCCTGCGTACCGATCATCGCCCCGCCAGTGAATGCACGGGAAACACCTGTGGACGAGCAACTTATCGACGTCCGCGCCGCCGTGCTCAGCTACACCAGCCCCTGGAATCTCACCGGCCTGCCCGCAATCAGCCTGCCAGCAGGGCAGGTGAGAGGCCTGCCCGTGGGCCTGCAAGTGATTGCAGCGGCGGGTGAAGATGAGCGTTTATTGCAGTGGCTGGCCCATCACATCCCCACATAACCCCAAATCCCTGTAGGAGCGAGCTTGCCTCGCGATCTTTTGATCTTGAAAAGATCGCGAGGCAAGCTCGCTCCTACAGGGTGAACTGCCTCACCCCGCGATATACAACCCGCCATTCACATGCAGCACTTCCCCGGTCATGAAGCTCGATCCGTCACTGCACAAAAAGGCGATGACAGAGGCGATTTCACTCGGCTGGCCGAGGCGTTTGAGCGGGGTTTGTTCAACTGAGTCGCTGCCACGGTTGGCGATCAGGCTTTGTGTCATCGGGGTTTCGATGATGCCCGGCGACACCGCATTCACCCGCGTCTGCGGCCCCAATTCACGGGCCAGTGCGCGAGTCAGGCTCAGCAGGCCGCCTTTGGAGCTGCCGTAGTGGGCGTTGGAATACGCGCCACGGTGCGCCGCCACGGAAGTCAGGTTAACGATGGCGCTGTTGGCGCGCAGGGCAGGGATGGCGCGGCTGCACAGGTAAAACACGCCGTCGAGGTTGATGCCCAGGGTCTGGCGCCATTGCTCGTCGGTCATTTCGCGAATCGGTTGTGATTGGTACAGCCCGGCAGACGGCACCAGAAAATCAATCCCGCCAAAGCGCTCGACCGCCAGTTGCACCGCTTTTGCCGAGTCATCCGGGTCGCCAGCGTTCATGCGCAAGGTGGCCACACGCTCACCCTGTGGGTCCAGCGCTTGGGCGAAGTCCGCCAACCCTTCACCGTCCAGATCCGTCAGCACCATCGACGCGCCGTATTGATAAAACAGCTTCGCCACTTCGCGGCCGATACCACCGTTGGCGCCGGTCAGCAGCAAGACGCGGTTGTTGAAGTCATACATGAGCAGTGTCTCCAGAGAGGGCAGGGGGTCAGTGGCCGAGAATGCGCGCAACGTGTTCAGGCTGCAGGTCAACACCAAGGAAGCGGCAGATCTGCACCACCTGCCCGTAAATCATGTGCTGTCCGGGGTGAGTGCGGCAGCCGCGCTCGCGTGCCGCCGCCAGC
>NZ_WIVR01000140.1:0-1956 GCF_009600525.1 Pseudomonas sp. FSL R10-1350 | reverse complement strand
ATCAGGCCCTGCCCGACCGCCAACCGCTGCCTCGCGCTGACCTGCGCCAATACCGCATCGGCGTCGGCCCGGTCGCCGTCTTCGGCGCCAGTAACTTTCCGTTGGCGTTCTCCACCGCAGGCGGCGACACCGCAGCGGCACTGGCCGCCGGTTGCCCGGTGGTGTTCAAGGCCCACAGCGGCCACATGGCAACCGCCGAATGGGTCGCGCAGGCGATTATTCGGGCTGCTGAGCGTACCGGTATGCCTGCGGGCGTGTTCAACATGATCTACGGCGCCGGGGTTGGCGCAACGCTGGTCAAGCACCCGGCGATTCAAGCAGTCGGCTTTACCGGCTCGCTGTCGGGCGGTCGCGCCCTGTGTGACATGGCGGCGGCACGCCCGCAACCGATCCCGGTGTTTGCCGAGATGTCGAGCATCAACCCGGTGGTGTTGCTGCCAGAAGCCTTGCAACAGCGCGGCGAACAGATCGCCAAAGAGTTGGGTGGCTCGGTGATGCTCGGCGCTGGTCAGTTCTGCACCAGCCCTGGTCTGGTATTGGGGATTGCCTCACCAGCGTTCAGCGCCTTTGTCGATGCGCTGGGCTCGTTTTTCAGCGCCCAACCAGCGCACACACTGCTCAATGCCGGTGGCCTGAAAAGCTACGTCAAAGGCCTCAGCCATTTGGCATCGGTCGAAGGCATTCGCCATCTCGCAGGTTCGCAACAACAGGGCAATCAGGCGCACCCGCAGTTGTTCCAGGCCGATGCCAGCCTGCTGATCGGCGGTGCCGAGGTGCTGCAAGAAGAAGTCTTTGGCCCGACCACCATCGTCATTGAAGTGGCCGACAAAGCGCAGTTGCTGCAAGCGCTGCACAGCCTGCACGGTCAACTCACGGCCACGCTGATCAGTGAGCCCGCGGACTTGCAAGCCTTTGCCGAAGTGGTGCCGGTGCTTGAGCACAAGGCGGGCCGCTTGCTGATCAACGGCTACCCGACCGGGGTTGAGGTGTGTGATGCCATGGTCCATGGCGGGCCTTATCCGGCGACATCGGATGCCCGTGGCACATCGGTCGGCAGCCTGGCCATCGACCGTTTCCTGCGCCCGGTGTGTTTCCAGAACTACCCGGACAGCCTGCTGCCCGATGCGCTCAAGAACGCCAACCCGCTGGGGATCCAGCGCCTGCTCAATGGTCAGCCAAGCCGTGAGGCGCTGAACTGACGCTTACTGGTCAGCCGCGTAAATGACCGTTTGCGCGCTGTCCGGGGCCACGGACTTGAGGGTGAAGTAGGTGTCACCCTCATCCGTGAGAATCTCGTATTGCACCTTGCCGGGTACGCGATTCGCCACGCTGACGTGCTTGATGATTTTCAGCACGCGCTGGAATTTCACATTCTGAGTGCCGTTCTGGGCGGGGCCGGTGAGCACGTTGACGGTCTGAAACCAGTCTTGATTCTTCTTGTGCGACACCAACGTGTCGGTCAATGCCTCAAAGCGTTCAAGGCGGGTAAACCCCCACAAGGTTTGCTCTGCCGACGCCTTGCCCTGGGCGTTTGAGCCGGTAAACACAAACAGATTAATGGCCGGATTGTCTTCGCAAAAAAAATCGTAGGGCACCAGCCCATCGACCATTTTCTTGCCCGCGACAAAGCCTTTTTTATGCACCAAAAACATGTTCACCTCCACTCAATGGCATCACCAAAACCTCAGACAGTGCTGAGCGGGAAGTCTACGGGGGCAAGGCGTACAGAGCCGTCAAGGCTATGTAATATCGTGTAAAGATCACAAAACCTGTAGGAGCGAGCTTGCCTCGCGATCTTTTGATCTTGGCTCTTTTACGGCCGCTGCGCGCCCGGACGTAGCCTCGCAAGGCTCGTCAACTGCTACGGGGTGTACGCGATTCAAACTGTAGGAGCGAGCTTGTCTCGCGATCTTTTGATCTTGGCCCTTTTACGGCCGCTGCGCGCCCGGACGTAGC